>JANOXY010000207.1:0-5971 GCA_031418675.1 Pseudomonadota bacterium | reverse complement strand
CGCCGCGCAGGTCACTACCCACCTCAAACTCGCCACCGGCATGTGCCTGATCATTGAACGCGACCCGATCATGACCGCCAAGGAAGTGGCGACCCTCGAATTGTTCGCACCGGTTAAACCCCATGGCGAAGTGCTGCGATTTCTCGATGCCCAGCAGCCGCTGGTCGACCATGCCAGCTAGTGGGCGCAGCCAATCACGCACTCACAGAGCAAAGCGTTCATGAATTTCGCTACTGACACGGCGCTGGCCGCCGGCATCTCGCGCGGCTGGCAACGTCGTTACACCATCGTTGCGTTGTGCGTGGCAGCGTCTTTTGTGTGTTACATCGACCGCGTCAATATCTCGGTCGCTGCCATCACCATGCAGCAGCAGTACGGCTGGAGTGAGCAGACCAAGGGATTGGTGTTGTCGTCGTTTTTCCTGGGTTATATGTTGTTTCAGGTACCCAGCGGCTGGCTCGCCAATCGTATCGGCGGCAAGTTCGTCTTGGGTTTTGCGGTGGTGTGGTGGTCGGTGTTCACCATGCTGACACCGCTGGCAGCCGCATTGTCCTTACCGATCCTGCTGGCAACGCGGGTGGCGATGGGCCTGGGCGAGGCGGCCATGTATCCCTCCGCTTACAACATCTTTGCGCGCTGGGTGCCCAAGGCCGAGCGTTCGCGGGCCTTGGCGCTGCTGGTCAGCGGCATTCCACTCGGCACCCTGGTCGGTCTCATGAGCACCGGCTGGATCATCAAGCAGTGGCACTGGCAGGCGGTGTTCTACGTTTTTGGCGCGCTGGGCATTGTGTGGTGCGTGATCTGGTTTATGCGCGCCTACGACCGGCCCGATGAAGATCCCCAGATGGGCGCCGCCGAATTGGCCCTGCTCACGGCCCACGCGATCGAAGCCGACGTCCCGCGCGAACGGGTGGAGGTGCCGTGGAAATTCCTGCTCAGCCATTCCGCGGTGTGGGCCCTGATTATCAACCACTTCTGCAGCAATTGGGTGCTCTACATGCTGCTGGCCTGGTTGCCGAGCTATTTCCATGGAGCCCTGGGGTTTGATCTGGTCAAGGCCGGTCTGTTGTCGGCGGCGCCTTGGTTGTCGATGTTTGTGTGCGGCAATCTGGGCGGCCTGGTCGCCGACAAGATGCTGACCGGCGGCATGGATCTGACCCTGGTACGCAAGATCATGCAGCTCACCGGCCTGCTCGGTGCCGCGGCCTGCATGCTGTCCGTACAGAACGTCTCAACGCCCATGCCGGCGGTGGCTTTGATGTGCGGCGCGTTGGGTTTCATCTCCCTGACCTGGTCGGGATTCATGCCCAACCATCTCGATATCGCACCCCGTTACGCCGACGTTCTGATGGGCATGACCAACACGGCCGGCACCATCCCGGGCGTGGTCGGTGTTTATGTCACCGGTTGGCTGGTCACCAGCACCGGCGGTTATGGCGCCGCGTTCGCGCTGTGCGCAGCGGTAGAAGTGTTCGGCGCGGTGGTGTGGCTGGTGTGGGGCACGGCGAAACGGATTGTGGATTAGGGACGCCATCAAACCTGCCTTAAGCCCGACCGTGTCCGGCCAGGCGCGCGGCATTCGGATGATCCGGCGCGCAAACGCGTGCTACATTTCAAAGCAGCACTGACCCCTCGCGTTCATCCCGAACGCGCAGCATTCGACTTACACATCCTGAAGGAGAGTCCCCATGGCCGAGGCCTACATCATCGACGCCGCCCGCACCCCGACCGGCAAACGCAAGGGCAGCCTGCAGGATATGCATCCGGCCGATCTCGGCGCCCACGTCATTCGCGCCATCGTTGAACGCAACGGCATACCGGACGAAGACTATGACGACGTGATCTTCGGCTGCCTCGACGCCATCGGTCCGCTCGCGGGTGACATCGCACGCACCTGCTGGCTGACGGCCGGTTACAGCGAATCGGTACCTGGTGTCACCATCGACCGGCAGTGCGGCTCTTCCCAGCAGTCGGTGCATTTTGCCGCCCAGGCGGTGATGTCCGGTGTCAACGATGTGGTGCTGGCCGGCGGTGTGCAGATCATGACCAAGATCCCGATCGGCTCGTCGGCTCAAGTGGGCGGCGCCTTTGGCTTCAAGGATCCCATTGCCGGCTCACCCGGCTGGACCAGCCGTTATGGCACCACACCGCCCAGCCAGTTTGCCGGGGCACAGATGATGGTCGATAAATGGGGCTTCTCCCGTCACGACCTCGAA
This sequence comes from Pseudomonadota bacterium, assembly GCA_031418675.1. Lineage (GTDB taxonomy): Bacteria > Pseudomonadota > Gammaproteobacteria > JADJYF01. The sequence goes on along the minus strand of JANOXY010000207.1, from coordinate 3,755 downwards.
GTTTATTCACTGGAATCCCATCGCCGCGCTGCCCAGGCCATACGCGAAGGCCGCTTTGATCGCGAAATCGCGCCGGTCGGCGACTTCAAGATGGACGAGACGGTGCGCGAGTCCACCCTCGAGCAGATGGCTTCCCTCGACACGATTTTCGGTTTGAAATCGATCACCGCAGCGGTTGCGAGCCAGACCTGCGATGCCTCCTCGGCCATGCTGATCGCCTCCGAAGCGGCCGTCAAACGCTACAACTTGAAGCCCCGTGCACGCATCCATCACATGAGCGTGCGCGCAGAAGATCCGATCATGATGTTGGCCGCGCCCATCGTCACCACGCGTTATGCGCTGAAAAAAGCCGGCATGACCATGAACGACATCGACCTGGTGGAGATCAACGAGGCCTTTGCACCGGTGCCGCTGGCGTGGTTAAAAGAGATCGGTTACCCGCACGAAAAAACCAACGTCAACGGTGGTGCCATTGCGCTGGGCCATCCGCTGGGTGCCACCGGCACCAAGCTCATGACCACCCTGCTGCACGAGCTCGAACGCAGCGGCGGTCGTTATGGCCTGCAGACCATGTGCGAGGGCGGCGGCCAAGCTAACGTCACCATTATCGAGCGTTTGTAGACACACGACCCGGTGCGGCGAGCTCGTCGCGCCGGGTCTGAACCAAAAGGCCCGCTGCGTCAGCGCACCGGGCGATACACGTAGCGGGTTGAATCATCGCGACTGGGGAGAATACAAAATGGCTCAAGTAAACGGCGTACATCACCTTGCGATCATGACTGCCGACGTCAAATCGCAAATCGAATTTTTCTCCGATGTGCTCGGCATGAAACTGAAAGCTTTGTACTGGATGCACAACGTCGATGGTTACTTCCATGCCTTTATGGAATTGAATCCCAGTTGCTGCGTGGCTTTCGTGGCGGCGCCTGCGGTAAAAGACATTCCCACCGAGTTCGGCGTATCCCACGCCGGCAATCCGGTTAAACCCTGCGCTGCTGGCGCCATGCAGCACGTGGCGTTTAACGTCGACACCGACGAAGCGTTATTGGCCATGCGCGATCGCATCCGCTCGCGCGGTGTGCGCGTAATGGGCCCGCTCGATCACGGCTTCTGTAAATCGATTTATTTCGGTGGACCGGAAAACCTCGTGCTGGAAGTCTCAACCTCGGAACGCGCCATCGACGCCGAGGCCTGGATCGATCCGGAAGTTGTGGCATTAAACGGCATCAATGCTGCGGAACTCGCGCGCTACAAAAATCCGGCGTTGTTCAAGGACAGTGGTGGTGCGCTCGCACAACCACCGGCCGGCACCGGCAAGCCGGAATATACGCATATGGATCCGGGCTTCGCCCACGCGTTTGATCTGCCCGATGAAGTCGTTACCCGTGAGCTGAGCGAAAGTACCCCGCCGGTGCAGGTCGCTTCGGCGGGTTAGCTTGCGGCCGGATGCTCACCCCTGACCTGTGCCGCTAGCGCACAAGGGGGTAAGCGTATGCCGCTGACTTGCGCGCGGCTGACCCAAAGTTTTGCTGCCCTGTCCCGCCTGCGGGTCAGGGTTAGGGTGAAGGACTGATTAACAACTGCCATCCAAATAAATCCATTATCCGACCACCCACCGCGTGCGGTCGCGCGGCGCAACCAGAGGCACAGACCCCATGAAAATTGCCTGTTTTCACCTCATGCCCTACCGCGACCTGCCGGACGACTTCGAAAAAAAATATAAATCGGCGTGGTTCTCGCTGCCGTTCAACGAAGTCGCCGACGCCAACAAGGTCGCGCAGTATTACAACCACACCCTCGATGAGCTGACCTACGCCGCGCAGCTCGGTTTTGATGGTGTCTGCACCAACGAACATCACCAGAATGCCTACGGCTTCATGGTCAATCCCAACATGATGGGCTCAGTGCTGGCGCGCGCCACGCGCGGCACCGACACCGCCATCATTCAGATGGGCGAAACCGCCGTGTTTCTCAATCCGCCAATTCGCGTCGCCGAGGAATACGCGATGCTCGATTGCATCTCCGAAGGGCGTTTGATCGCGGGCTTCCCGGTCGGTTTGGGTGGTGATTTTTCTTACAGCTACGGCATGGCGCCGATCGAACAGCGAGCGCGTTACTACGAAGCTCACGATTTGATCAAAAAAGCCTGGACCGCCGACGAGGTATTTGCCTTCAACGGCAAGTTCTATCAACTGCCGATGGTGAACATCTGGCCCAAGCCCGTGCAGCGTCCACATCCGCCGATCTGGGTGCCCGGCAATGCCAGCCCCAGCACCTGGGACTTCGTGATCAAAAATGATTACTCGTACTGCTTTCTGACTTACTTCGGCGCCAAGGGTGCCGAGCATATGGTCAAGGGCTTCTGGGAACGCGCAGAAGAGCTGGGCCGCGATCGCAATCCTTATCGCATGGGCTTTCTGGTGCCGGTTGGCGTATCGGAAACCGACGAGCAAGCCGCGGCCGAATTTGGCCATGCCGCCGAATATTTTTATCACAAGGGCCTGCACCTACTCGAGCAGTTACTCGCGCCGCCCGGCCATATGACCCATTCCAGCCTTACGCACCTGATCACCAAGCGCCCCTTCCCGCCCTTTGATGAACTCAAGACCCTGCGCTTTGCGCAATTTAATGAACGCGATTTTGTCGTGTGTGGCAGCGCCAAGACTGTCACTGAGCGCCTGTTGAATATCATCAAGACCCTGCGCGTGGGCCATCTCATGATTCTGCCGCAATTTGGTTCCTTGTCCCACGAGAAGACCATGGAGAACATTGATCGGATTGCCAAGAATGTCATGCCCCATCTACGTGGCGTGTGGGACAAGGAAGGCTGGGAAGATCACTGGTGGCCAAAAACCGCTAAACCCGCCGCGCGCGCAGCGGCTTGAGCCCCGGGAGTCAGGCAGGACATGAAAAAACTCACGCAAAAAATCATCCCGGTGTTGAATGGCAGGCTCGACATCACCGTCAACATCGCGGGCAAGGGTAAGCCGCTGGTCTTTCTGCATTCAGCCGGTGGTTTTTACTGGGATGATTTCCTGAATTCCCTCGCCGACCATTACAAAGTTTATGTGCCGCACTTCCCCGGCACAGCACCGGGCCGCCCCAATGATATCGACCTGATCGACAATCTCTGGGATGCGGTGCTGGCCTACGACGAGTTACTGGATGGCCTCGGGCTCAAGAAAATACGCCTCATGGGACATTCCTTCGGCGGCATGCTGGCCGCCGAGCTCGCCGCCCACCGCACCAAGTCGGTCAAAAAACTGGTCCTCATCGCGCCGATAGGTTTGTATCGCGAGGACGCGTCCTACACCTGTGCCAACTGGTGCGCGCTGGGGCCCGACGAGATCATGGACGTTCTGTTCTACGATGCTAAGCAGCCGCGCGTCGTACAGCGCATGACGCCGCCTTCCGACGAACTGGCCGCGCAACTGTGGCAAGTGCATTTCATCTGGACCTTGGGCTGCACGGCCAAAATCATCTGGCCGATCCCCGACAAAGGCCTCAAGAAGCGCATACACCGCGTGACTGCACCTAGCCTGGTGGCGTGGGGCGAAAACGATCGCCTGATCCCGCCGGTTTACGCGCAGGAATTTGGCAAGGCTTTGCCCGACAGTGAGGTGTTCATGCTGCCGCGCTGCGGTCACGAACCACCGCTGGAACAGATGGAAATGTTGCGGGATAAAGTGCTGGGATTCCTGGCGGCGTGACAACCGAATTTTGTAGGTGCGAATTTATTCGCACGGGCAGTCGCA
>JANOXY010000206.1:0-2606 GCA_031418675.1 Pseudomonadota bacterium | reverse complement strand
TGTTGGGCTTTGATCTGGATCTGTTTGTGACCTTTGCACCCACCACCCGAAGTGGCCCGTTAATGCACCGTGATACAACATCAACCCGTCCCGCAAGGAGAGGCTGCGCACTCGGAGCTAAACACTGGCACACAATGCTCGGCCAAGGTCTGCTTCAGCTTGTGGATCAAGAGGTGGGCATTGTTTTGCGTGCGTGCCCCGATCTGGGTCGCCAATCGCAGTTTGCTCTTCGCCTCGAACGCCACCCACACCCAGACCGCATCCGCTTGGCCTTTGATCCGCGTCCGCAGTTCGTCCAACTCCACACTCACTGCTTCTAATCCGCGAAACATCAGTTCATGCAACTTGCTCATATGATCCGCGCCTCGGTCAGACCAGCGCTGGATCGTCTGCCACCCATGCTCGAATACCCGCGCTGTTGCGTTCACGCTTAACCCTTCGGCCAGTGCCGCCAACGATCGCTTCCCATCGAACACTAAGGCATGGATCGTGCTGTCAGTCACCGCTCGGTAGTAACACGCCTCATTCTGGCAACACTGCCCTTCAGTGTTGCTCCGTTTCGGTCGGCCTTGCTCCGATTTCACCTGCCAATAAGGAATCAGCTTCCGCTGCGTCTGACCATCATATTCCAGCATCTCGCGATGTCCGCAACCTGGCTCGTCGCCATGGCCTTCTGCTCGGCACAATGGGCAATTCGCCGCGCTATGCGCTTTAGGTGGCTTCTTACCCCTCGAATTATCCCGAATGGGGTGTTCATCGATCGGCGGCACATTGGTCGCTTGATATTTGACACGAACCCGGCTCACGTCAATAATCGATCCGCACTACAATGTGCCTAACTCCAGTATGAACGACCTCCACTTGGCCGACACGCAGCTGATCGAGCACCTGATCAACGAACCCGCGCCCTTTTTGCGGGTGCTGCACGCCTTTCATGACCGCGACGGCTATGTGTCCGAGAGCGCGCTGCGCGCGATGGCCGCGCGCTTCCGGCAGCCGATCGCCGAGCTGTTTGGCACGGCCACCTTCTATCATCATGTCGCGCGCGAACCCGGCGGCAAAGACAAGCCGCGTGTGTGCACCGGCCCGGTCTGCCGGCTTAACGGCGGCGACGCCTGCCTGTCCGCCTTGGCCGGCCAGGGCGCCACCGCGATGCCCTGCGCCGGGCGCTGCGACCAGCCTGTGCCGGTGCTGATTGGCGATGTGCAATATGTCGGTGCCGCCACCGGCACGCTCCGGCGCAGCGCAACGCCGCTCCCGCCGCCAAACCCAGGCGGCATTACCGAGTGCGTGTTTGGCCACATCCGCGCACCCGGTCGCAACACCTTGGCGGGCTACCTCGCCACCGAAGGCTATGCCGGTCTGACGCGCGCGCTGCAGACCATGACACCCGCCGCGGTGCGCGAGCATGTCAAAGCCAGCAAGCTCGCCGGTCGTGGGGGCGCCGGCTTTCCCACCGGCCAGAAGTGGCAGGCGGTCGCCGATGCGCCGGGATCACCCAAGACCGTGGTGTGCAACGCCGACGAGGGCGAGCCCGGGTGCTTTAAGGATCGCGCGATTCTCGATTACGACCCATTCGCAGTGATCGAAGGCATGACCCTTGCCGCTTACGCCACCGGCGCAACGCGCGGCTTTCTCTATCTGCGTTACGAATATCCTGAGACGCTCGCGCTGTTTGAGCGTGCGCTGGCCGACGCTCACGCGCATGGCTATGTCGGCCAGCATATCCTTGGGACGGACTTTTCGTTCGAGCTGTATGTCCGCCGCGCGGGCGGTGCCTATATCTGCGGCGAAGAAGGCTCGCTGCTGAACAGCCTTGAGGGCAAACACCCCTTTCCGCGCAACCGACCGCCCTTTCCGGTCACGCACGGGTTTGAAGATCTGCCCACTGCTGTCAACAACGTCGAAACGCTCGCGGCGGCGGCCGCGCTCATGCGCCATCCGCCCGAGTGGTATGTCGGGCTCGGTCTGAATGGCAACACCGGGACCAAGGTGATCAGCCTGTCGGGCGATGTGCAACGGCCAGGCAACTATGAGGTGCCCTACGGCCTGCCACTGCGCACATTGCTCTTGGATTGGGCGGGCGGCCCGCTGCCCGGCCGCCGTCTGCAGGCGGTGACGATGGCCGGACTGTCCGGCGGCTTTCTGTCCGGCGCTGACCTTGAGACGGTGACGATTGACGAACCCAGCGTGCGCAGCAAGGGGGCGATGCTCGGCGCGGCGGGGATGATCGCTTTTGACGACAGTCGCGACATGGTCGCCGCGACCCGCAGTGCGATGGAATTTTTTGCCCACGAATCGTGCGGCAAGTGCTTCCCGTGCCGCATTGGCACACAACGGCTGGTTGAACGGCTGTCTGGTGGCGGACCGGCCGGCATACAGTCCTGGTTGGCTGAGGTGCGCGATCTCAGCCTGACCATGAAAACCCTGAGCGCATGCGGCCTAGGCATGGCCGCGCCGCTGGTTGTCGACAGCCTGATCCGGCACTTTCCCGAACAGGTGAAGGCTCTGGTCGACGGCACTCAGTCAGCACAGAACAAGGAGGCGCCACAATGACAGAAGAAACGACCCCAACGATTTTGCTGGATGGCGCGCCGGTCGCGTTC
>JANOXY010000205.1:0-6489 GCA_031418675.1 Pseudomonadota bacterium | reverse complement strand
GTACGCCAGCATCTTCAATTATCCGACCTTGAGTTGGGCCGACGTTGGCGCCATCGGCTGGCTGGTGGACGGCGCAGCCATCGTTAATCAGATCTCGTTGTGCCGCACCTCCTATGGCCCTTATGCCCGCGCGATGGTGCGCATCTGTAAGGAAGAAAGTTTTCACCAGCGGCAGGGTTTCGAAATCATGCAAACCCTGGCGGCAGGATCAGCCGCGCAAAAGGCCATGGCCCAGGACGCGCTCAATCGCTGGTGGTGGCCCAGCCTCATGATGTTTGGCCCCCACGATGCCGAATCCGCCCATAGCCAGCAGTCAATGTTGTGGAAGATCAAACGCCAGTCTAACGATGAGCTGCGCCAGAAGTTTGTCGATCAGACCGTTGAGCAGGCCCAGCACATCGGGCTGCAGATCCCCGATCCCGATTTGAAATTTAATGCCGAGCGCGGCCACTACGATTTCGGCGCTATCGACTGGCAGGAATTCAACCGCGTGGTGGCTGGTCACGGTCCGTGTAATCGCGAACGTCTGGCGGCGCGACGCGCGGCCCATGCTGAGGGCGAATGGGTGCGCGAGGCGATGCTCGCCCACGCCGACAAACAACGCGCGCGCGTCACCAGCGCCGCAGCCTGAGCAAGGGAACAGTCCACCATGAGCAGCAAACATTTACCGCTGTGGGAGATCTTCATCCGCAGCCGGCGCGGTCTCGACCACAAACATATCGGCAGTCTGCATGCCGCTGATGCCACCCAGGCGATGCAGGCCGCGCGCGATACCTACACCCGCCGTCAAGAGGGCGTCAGCATCTGGGTGGTGCGCTCGAGTGATATCCATGCCAGCCAGTTCGAAGACGATGGTGCTTTTTTTGATCCGGCGGCGGACAAGGTCTATCGCCATCCCACTTTCTACGACGTGCCGGACGAGTTGAAACTGTGAACAGCGCGCATTTCAGCTATGTGCAAAGGCTGGGCGACAACGCTCTGATCCTCGGCCAGCGATTGTCGGCCTGGTGTGGACACAGTCCGTTTCTGGAAGAGGACATCGCGATGGCCAATACCGCGCTCGATCTGATCGGACGCGCGCGCATGCTCTACACCCATGCTGCGGCCATCGAAGGGCAAGGCCGTGACGAGGACGCCTTGGCCTATGGCCGTGACGAGCGTCAGTTCGGCAATTTCCTGATCTGCGAGCTGCCCAATGGTGACTTCGCGTTCACCCTGATGCGGCAATATCTCATCGACGAATACCATCACCAGTTGTTCCAGGTCTTGTGCATGTCTGGTGATGCGACCCTGGCGGCCATCGCTGCCAAGGCGGTCAAAGAAACTGCCTACCATGTGCGCCGCAGCGGCGACTGGGTGGTGCGTCTTGGTGATGGCACGGACGAAAGTCATAGACGCTGTCAGTGTGCGCTGGATGACTTGTGGGCCTACACCGGCGAGTTCTTTGCCGGCGATGCCATTGATAGTGCGATGGCCGCCCAGGGCATCGGCGTTGATCCCGCCGAGCTCGCGCCGGCCTGGCGCGAGGCCGTTGCCGCGCAACTCAAGCACGCCACCCTGGTTCAGCCGCGTGACGACTGGCAGGCCGATGGTGGGCGCGCGGGTCTGCACACCGAGCATATGGGACATTTACTCGCGGAGCTGCAATTCCTGCAGCGGGCCTATCCCGGACTCAAATGGTAGTCGTGAATCCTCCAGGCGACGTTTCCACGCCGGCGCTGCAGGCCGTGCGCGCCGTGCTCGACGCGGTTTGTGATCCCGAGATCCCCATTCTGACGATTGCCGACCTCGGTGTATTGCGCGACGTGCGTATGGATGGCGGGCGTGTGACGGTTGTCATCACACCAACCTACAGCGGTTGTCCGGCCATGCACGCTATTGATCAGGACATTCGCTCCACACTCGCTGCCGCCGGTTATGGTGATGTTGCCATCGAGACCGAGCTGGCACCGGCCTGGAGTACCGATGATCTGAGTGCGGCGGCACACGTGAAATTGCGCTCGGTTGGTATCGCGCCGCCGGCCCATCGCACCAAGGACAAGCGTGCCTTATTGGGCCGTGATGTGGCTTGCCCACGATGTGCTTCACAGCAGACCGAACGCATCAGCGAATTTGGCTCGACGGCGTGCAAGGCCCTTTACCGTTGCCGCAGCTGTCTTGAACCCTTCGATTATTTCAAATGTTTGTGAGGCTGCCATGGTTGCTGCCGGATTCCATCGCCTGACCGTCGCCGAGGTTGAGCGCGAAACCGAAGACGCGGTGTGCGTGCGCTTTGATGTCCCGCCAGAACTGCGGACTGACTTCAGCTTCGTGCAAGGGCAGTATTTGACCTTGCGACAAAACATCGCCGGTGAGGATGTGCGACGCTCGTATTCCATCTGTAGTGGGGTGGATGATGGCTGTCTGCGGGTTGCCATCAAGCATGTCGAAGGTGGACGTTTTTCGACCTTTGCCCATGGTGAACTGAAAGCCGGTGACGTGCTGGAAGTGATGCCCCCGGAAGGGCGATTTAATTCGGTGCTGGCGGCCGACAACGACAAAAACTACCTGTGTATTGCCGCCGGCAGCGGCATCACGCCGATCCTCTCGATTGTGAAATCGATTCTGTCGCGCGAACCGCGCAGTCACGTCACGCTCCTGTACGGCAATCAGCGTGTGGCCAGCATCATGTTCCGTCACGAACTGGAGCAGCTCAAGAATCGCTACATGGCGCGCTTCCAATTGATACACGTGCTGAGCCGCGAACATCGTGATGTCGATATCTTGAATGGGCGCATTGATAACCGCAAAGGTGCGGCCCTGTGCCGCAATCTGCTTGATCTGCAAGGTGTCGACGAATTTTTCCTGTGTGGACCCGAAGGCATGATTTCGGAGGTGTCCCGTGGCCTGCGTAGTGCAGGTGTTGATGACGCGCGCATTCATGTCGAATTGTTCGGCGCTTCAGCGGCCGATGCCCAGGTTGTCATCGAGCGCCATCACGCGCGTGCGCGTCGCTACGCGGGCAAAGTCAGCCGCGTGACGGTTAAAGCCGACGGCCGCGAGACCTTGCTCGAGCTCTCACCCGATGGTGAGAACATACTCGACGCGGCGTTGGAAGCAGGCGTCGACCTGCCTTTTGCCTGCAAGGGCGGCGCCTGCGGTACTTGCAAAGCGCGGGTGACCAGCGGTGAAGTTGAGATGGACGTGCGTCATGCCCTGGAAGACAGTGAAATTGCAGCCGGGTATGTGTTGAGCTGTCAGGCTCATCCTGTATCCGACGAGGTGTCGCTCGATTTCGACCAGGCGGTGTAAGCGATGCACGCCAAACTCGTGGCTGGGCCAACGCTGCAAACGGCATTGCAGCAGCTGTTGACGACGCTCGCGCCTCGCGCGGGCTCACTGGCCGTGACGGTGTTCGGCGACAGCATCGCAACCCAGGGCAACAGCGTATGGTTGGGTGGACTGGTCGCAGTCATGGAGCGCTTCGGTTTGAATGCGCGCCAGATCCGCACCGCAATTTTTCGCCTTGGTCGCGACGGTTGGCTGCAGTCTTCATTGCGCGGACGGCGCAGTTATTACCGGTTCAGTGCATCCGGCGAACGTCAATACGCGCGCGCAGCCGAACGAATCTACGCGCCTGCGGCGGTAGAGTGGGACGGGCAATGGACGCTGGTGACCAGCGTTGCTGTGGCCGCGACACTGCGAGATGAGCTGCGTCGACGCCTGGGCTGGCTGGGTTTCGGCGCGCTGGGTGGTGGTTTACTGGCCCACCCGCACGCGACGTTGGGTATGGTTCACGACGTGCTGCGGGAGCTGCGTTGCAAAGAGCAGGTGGTTGTGTGGCGGGCCACGCCGGATCTCGATGCGCCACTGGCGGAACTGGTACGTACAAGCTGGCGGCTGGATGAACTGGCCGTTCGATTCGAGCAGTTTATTTCTTGTTTCAAAACCATTGAGGCCCTGCTCGTCGACATACCGAGCGTGCAAGCCTGCGACGCCTTTGTCTTGCGCACGCTGCTGATCCACGAATATCGCCGCATTCTTCTGAAGAGCACCGAGCTGCCGCCGGCCTTGTTGCCTGAGCGATGGCCTGGCCATGCGGCACGGGCTTTGACCGCCAGGCTTTACGCGCGTTTGCACGGTGCTGCCAGCGATTTCTGCAGCCTCGCTTTAGAGAACGACGCGGGACCGCTGCCAGGACCTTCGCCGGTGTATTTTCAGCGCTTCGGTGGCTTGTTGCGGGACAGCGCATGAAGTTCCAGACGTGCTGTGTGAAACAAGCTTTCCGTCGATAGATATTTCATGGGGTGGGCACTACGATAGCAGGCGACCCACAGGCGTGAACTTCGCCGCTGATCATGCGGCCAGGGGAGAAGAACAGAGATGGCGGCGATAATCTCGCAACTGCGACCTGTGTCGGCGATGCCCGGCCCGCATGGTTTGCCGGTGGTAGGCAACTTTTTGCAAATCGACTTCGAGTCCTTCCACCAATGTCTGGAACGGTGGGCCGAAGAATTCGGTTCCCTCTATAAAATCCGCTTGGGACCACGCTCGATTGTGGTCTCCAGCGATGCCGATACCATCAAACGCATGCATCGCGAGCGACCCGATAGCTTTCGTCGCACGCAACGCCTCGCCGAGGCTATCGATGAGATGGGCTTTAACGGCTTGTTTTCCTCGGAAGGAGACAATTGGCGCCGCCAGCGCAAACTGGTGGCGATGGCACTCAATACGGCGCACCTGAAACCGTTTTTTCCCAAGCTTAAAGTCACAACGCAGCGGCTCTTGGCGCGCTGGGAGCGGGCGGCGGTGAGTGGCGAGGTCATCGACCTGTGTCGGGATTTGATGCGTTTCACCGTCGATGTGACCACGCAGCTCGCTTTTGGTATCGACGTCAATACGATTGAGACCGACGGGCCCGTTATCCAGCAGCAGCTCGATAAGGTCTTCCCGATCTTGAACTGGCGGATCAATGCGCCCTTTCCCTATTGGCGTTACGTTCGTTTGTCGCAGGACCGCGCCTTGGATCGTGCGCTGGCGGACATCCGTGTCCAGGTCGACGGCATGATTGCCGACGTGCGGGAACGCATGAAGGTCGATCCCAGCCTCTTCCAGACCCCAACCAATTTTCTCGAAGCCATCATCGCCGCCAAAGAATCGGAGGGCCTGGAACTGTCCGACGCGGACATTTTTGGCAACGTCTGCACACTACTGCTCGCCGGTGAAGACACCACCGCCAATACCATTGCCTGGGCGGCCAATTTTTTTATCGAATATCCCGCGCTGTTTGCCCGTGCACGGGCCGAGGTTGATGCGGTGCTGGGTGAGGCCACGCTGCCTGAGGAAATCGAACAAACGGCGCAACTACCGTTTATCGAAGCCTTCTATAACGAGACCATGCGTTTAAAGCCGGTTGCACCGCTGACTGCGATGGAGCCGCTTGAAGATATCGAACTCGACGGTTATCGCATTCCCAAGGGCACGATTGTGATGATGTTGACGCGCCATATCGCCGTTGATGATCGACGCTTCGGACACGCCAGCGAATTTGATCCCGATCGCTGGCTGAAGAGCGACGCGGAGCGCGGCTGCCCCCACGATACAACGGCTTTTTTGCCCTTTGGCACCGGTCCGCGCTTTTGTCCGGGACGCAACCTGGCCCTGCTCGAAATTCGCACGGCACTCGCGATGCTCTGTCGCAACTTCGAGGTCAGTCTGGCAAATGGTGAAAAATTGGTAGAGGAACGCCTGGCATTCACAATGATGCCGAGGAATCTTATGGTGCGCTTGACCAAGCGCGAAGCTAGCGGGGAGAAACAGGCATGAGAGTATTTGCAGGAATGATATTAGCCGGCACGCTGGCGAGCGCCCCGGCTTTGGCCGCCGACTGCGCCGATGACAGCGGACCCAAAGGCGCGTTGAACAATTATCTATTGGCCATGCAGTCGCACAATTTCGACAAGGCCTATGATTTTGTGACCGCCAAGATGACCGATGGCAAATCTCGCGAAGATTGGGCAGCTCAGCAGAAGATGTTCTACGAAGGCGGTGAGGTCAACATTCTCAATATCGATATCCGTAAGGCGCAAGGCACGGATGACGATGCCAGTTGTGCCAAAAAGGCCAATGTGCCGAACATCCTCAAGTCCCGCGACAAGTTCAACAATCAGGGCACAACTGAGTTCGAGGTTTATGTAGCAGTCAAGGATGGTGAGACCTGGAAAGTGGATGCGCAGGAAACTTTGTTCGACGCCGAAGGCGTGCAGAAATGGTTTCCAGGCGAGAAGGTGCCGGAGTTCAAGGACCAGTATTGATTGAGATTCTGCAGGTCCGACTTTGGTCGGACAGGAGGCCCGGGCTCACTACGAATGTCCGACTGAAGTCGGACCTACAGAAGAAAGCTGGTGCAGGCTGTTATGCGGCCTTCACCATCTTCTCCAGCGCCTGTCGATGATCGGGAAAATGCACCAGCATGCCTTCGCAGAATTTGCGCATGGCGGCTGCTTGGTA
>JANOXY010000204.1:0-6315 GCA_031418675.1 Pseudomonadota bacterium | reverse complement strand
TACGCGGCCGCCCGCGCGCGCTGAAGCACGGCGGTCAGATTAATCCTTGAAGGTCGGGAGAGATTTTATGGAAGTAGGGGCATTTTACCTGCCGTCAGTCGGTCGTATTGCAGACATCAAGCAGGGCATGGCCGGCAAACGAACCGACCTCTACCAGATGATGCTGCGCGAGATCACCGAGCAGGTTCAATATATGGACGAGCACGGCTACTACGGCACGGGCTTTACCGAACATCATTTCCATGTCGAAGGTGAAGAGGTGTCGACCAATCCGGTCATCCTCGATCTGTATTTCGGTATGCAGACCCGCAACATGAAATTTGGCCAGCTCGGTAATGTGCTGCCGTCGCAGAATCCAATCAATCTGGCCGAGAACATTGCGATGGTGTCGCAGATGTTGAATGGCCGGGTTTTTGCCGGTTTTGCCCGCGGTTATCAACCACGTTGGGTCAATGTCCTGGGCCAGCAGGTCGGGCTTGCAGAGCCAGCCGGCGGCGAAGAATACGAAGAGCTCAAGCGCTCGCTGTTCGAAGAAAACTTCGACCTGATCATGACCGCCTGGCAGAACGAGACCTTCAGCTTCAAGGGCAAGCACTGGCAGGTGCCGACCAAGGACATCAAGTGGGCCGCGGCCGAAGTGGCCTGGAACTATGGCAAGGGTGTCAACAAAGACGGTTACGTTGATGAGATCGGCATCGCGCCGTCGACCTACAACAATCACATCCCGGATCTGTTCATGCCCTTCGCAACGTCTGAACGTTCGATTCGGTGGGGCATGCAGCGTGGTATCGTGCCGGTCACCATCATGACTCACATGGACGTCGTCAAAGAGCATTTCCGCGCCGGCATGGACGCTGCCAACGCCGCTGGCAAGAACTACAAGTTTGGCCAGGGCATGGCCATGAGCCGCGAGATCATCGTTGCCGATACTGACGCCGAGGCCGAGGCCATTGCGCGCGAAGCAGGCAGCTTCATCTGGAATAACTTCTTCGTACCATTCGGCTTTAACGCCGCCATCGCCGGGCCGGGCGAAGGTCCCTTCGATCTGCCGGCAACCTTCGAGTCGCTGTCAGACCGTGGTCTGGTGATCTGGGGCAGTCCGGATACGGTCAACCGCAAGCTCGAAGTACTGTTAAAGGAGCTGCCGGTCGATTACTTCTGGATGTTCATCTACAACCACATGCCCCACGACCAGTGCATGCGTAGTCTGGAGTTGTTGACCGAGAAGGTGTGGCCCAATTTCACCAGTCGCATCAAGCCCTCCAATACTGTGCGAGTAGCGGCCAACGCCTGAGCGCAAGTTGCGCATCAACATTGACCCGGCGCGGGCTGTGGCCTTCGCCGGGTTTTTTATGCCTGAAGTTTCACCCCTGCCACCGTTAGCGCCAAATCACGCCCATGCAATACGCCGTCTACGCTCCGACGTTTAATGACTACGGCGAACCCGCGCGCCTGATTGAATTGGCGCAATGCGCGGAGCGCGCCGGCTACGATGGATTTTTCATCTGGGACCACTTGGTACTCGAGGGCAATGGGCGGCTCGAAGTGGTCGATGCCACGGTAATGCTCGGCGCGCTGGCGCAGGCTACGCAGCGCTTGCGTCTGGGGGCGATGATCACGCCCTTGGCACGACGCCGACCGTGGAAACTGGCCAAGGAATTGGCAACCCTCGACCGCTTGAGTGGTGGACGCATCGTGCTGGGCGTCGGCTTGGGCGAGTCGGCAGCGTTGGAATTCGAGGCGTTTGGAGAGGACGGCAGCGCGCGCGGTCGTGCCGCACGCTTGGATGAAGGTTTGGCAATCTTCGACGCGCTGGTGCGCGGTGAGCGCCTTACCCACCATGGCCGGCACTATCAGCTGCAGGCGGCGCAGCTTGCGCCAAGCGCCACCCAGCGACCACGTATGCCGGTATGGGTGGCGGCGTCTTTACCTGCCCAGGCGGGTGTGCGGCGCGCGGCGCGCTGGGACGGTGTGTTTCCCGTACGCGTACCGCAGAGCATTCTCGATGGTGCACCCGTAACCGCCCTGGATTGGTCGCAGTGGTGGTTGCAGCCAAAAGACTTCGTGAGCTTGTTGGCGGAGCTTGCCAGCTATCGCACGGTGAGCACGTCGTTCGATGTGCTGGCGAGCGGTCGTGTCGGTCACTGGCCGGCCGCCCAGGCCCGCGCCCATGTCGCGGCCTATGCTGCTGCCGGCGCCAGCTGGTGGTGTGAATGGGTGGACGAGAGTCCCGGTACGTTCGCCCAAACCCTGGCGGCGATTGAACGGGGACCACCGCGCTGAATGCAGTAGCTGCCGTCGTGCTACCCGTATTTGGCACCGTGGCCGTAGGTTACGCCCTGGCCCGCGTAGGTATTTTCAAGTGCGAGGTCGGCACCGGCCTGACGCGTTTTATGTTTCACCTCGCCATCCCCGCCATGTTGTTTCGCGGTCTGGTCGGCGCGAACTTACCAGCCCAGATTCCGTGGGCATTTCTCGCCGCTTTTTACGTTCCTTCGTGCGCGGTGTTCTGGTTCGCTTTGCGACTCGCACAGCGTGGCCTGGGCTGGACACGACGCGAAGCTGGCATGGCGGGGATGAGTGCCTGTTATGCCAATATCGTGCTGCTCGGTTTGCCGCTGGCCGACGCCGCCTATGGTGAACGCGGTCATCTGCCATTGTTCATCCTGATGGCGACCCAGAGCCTGCTGTTATTTCCGCTCGCCACCTACGCGCTGGAAATCTACGGGAAAGAACGCGCTGGCGAGCTGCTGTTCTATGGGCGTGCCGTCGGGCGCCTGCTGGTCAATCCCGTGATCGTGGCGCTGATCTTGGGTTTCATTGTCAATGTTGGCGCAGTGGCTGTGCCACCTGTGGTGACGCGCATGGTGGCCGTGCTGGGTGCGGCAGGACCGGGCTGTGCGCTGGTTGCGCTAGGGATCAGTCTCGCGCAATACCAGCTCAGTGGCGGCTGGCGTGATGCGCTGGTGCTGGTGGGTTTGAAGAACATCCTGTGCCCGCTTGCAGTGTGGGGGCTCGCTCGGGTTTTGGGACTGACGGACATGTGGTTGGTCACCGCAGTGCTGATGGCCGCTATGCCGGCGGGCATCAATACCTTCATCTTCGCCAGTCAATATCAGGTCCGGCAGGACACGGTGGCCAAAACTATCGTTGCGTCGACCTTAAGCTCGATGGTGGTTGCGACCGGTTTGCTGTTTTGGTTCATGCCATGAAGCCCATGGCACACGAGCGCAGCGCAGGTGTATAACAAGCGACGACAAGGGCTGACCATTCTGTCGCTGCGGCCTCCATCACTATGAACAACGCGCCCAATGCAGCCATTCTGCTAGTTGAGGACCATCGCGACATCGCAGAAATGGTGTTCGACTATCTGGAGACGCGCGGATTTACTGTGGACTATGCGCCCGATGGGCGCGCCGGTCTGCACCTGGGGATCGCCAATCGTTACGACGCCGTGGTGCTGGACGTCATGCTGCCCGGGATTGATGGCCTTGAGCTGTGCCGACGTTTGCGTGATGAAGCACAACTGCTAGCACCGGTATTGATGTTGACCGCACGTGATACGTTGGCCGATAAACTGGCGGGTTTCGAGCACGGCGCAGATGATTATCTGATCAAGCCCTTTGATCTGGCTGAGTTGGAAGCGCGCTTGCATGCTTTGCTGCGGCGCGCGCGGGGCGGTTTACAGGGTGAATTGTTACGCGTCGATGACCTGACTTTCGATACGCGGACTTTGAAGGTTACGCGCGCTGGTAGCGAGCTGGTGCTGACGCCCATCGGCCTCAAGATCCTGAAAGTGCTTATGCAGCAGTCGCCGGCCGTAGTCGATAGAGGGGCCATCGAGCGCGCCGTGTGGGGTGACTTGCCTCCCGACAGCGATGCCCTGCGCAGCCACATGTACAGTCTGCGCAAGGTGGTCGACAAACCTTTTGCGCGCCCCTTGATCCATACCTTGCACAGCGCGGGTTTCCGCCTGGCCCTTGATGCGTGAAGCCCGGCGGCGACTGAATGCGCGCCTGTGGCGGGCTTTTCTGTTGCAGATTGCCCTGATCAGCGCCACCGCGCTGGCCGGCGTTTACCTGGCGGAGTTTGCTATCCGCGAAATGCTGATCGTATCGGCGCTGGAAAGTGAAGCGGATTATTTCTGGTCGCGTTATGCCATCACCGCCGACACCCCGGCGCCCAATACCAATTCGCTGATCGGCTATCTATTTGACAAAAACGCGGCCGAGATCCCCGCTGAATTCAGTAATCTCAGCGTCGGTATTCACGACTTAAAAGCGGCGGTCGGCACCACGGTCGTGCATGTCAGCCAAGTGGAAGGCAAGCGTTTGTATCTGGTCTTCGACGCCAACAACGTGCAGCAGCTGGCAACTTATTTTGGTATTGCGCCGCTGGCCTTGATGCTGATGGTGCTGTATTCCTCGGCGTGGTTCGCCTTCGGGCTGGCGCGCAAAGCGGTCTCGCCGGTCGTGCGCCTTGCGCGCCTGGTGCAGGACATCAATGTCGAGACGCCTGATCTGGCTGCTTTTGACACGGGCAAGGAGACCAACAGCGCCGACGCCGAGATCGAACACCTGTCCCATGCGCTTTTGCATCTCATGGGGCGCGTCGAACAATTGATCGAGCGCGAGCGGAATTTCACTCGCGAAGCCAGTCACGAACTGCGCAGCCCGCTGACCGTCATCCGCATGGCGACCGACAACCTACTCGGTCGCCCCTTGGACGATGGCGCGCGGACCATGGTCGAGAAGATCCGCGCCGCCGCCCAGGACATGGTCGAGCTGACCGAAGCGCTGCTGCTCTTGGCCCGTGAGCATGAAGGCGTGCTCGCCAGCGAGTCGGTGAACGTCAACGAGGTCTTACGCCAGGAGCTCGCCCGCTGCCGCATGATCTACGGCGCCAAACCGCTCGAATTCCGTCTCGACGAGGTCGTCGCGCTGGAGATCGACGCCGCGCCGCGCCTGCTCGCGATCGTGCTCGGCAACCTGCTGCGTAATGCCTGTGCTTATACCGACGCTGGCACCATCGTCATTACCGTCACGAGCCGCGGGGTAAGCATCCGCGATAGCGGTATTGGCATGAGCAAGGAACACTTGGGGCGGGTGTTTACGCCGTATTTCCGCGTGTCCCAGGCGCGCGGCAGCGGCCACGGTATCGGCCTGACTTTGGTCAAACGCATCAGCGATCGCTGCGGCTGGGTGGTGGATATCAACAGTGAACCCAGCCGCGGCACGCAGGTCGAAGTCAGCCTGCCGGGTGCACGTTTAGTCACGCCGCGCGCTGCGCTGGCAGATGCTTGAAATCAAGTCATCTGCCCTTATGTAGCGTAAACCGAGCTGTCTTCAGGAGTAAGCATTGATATGTTGCGTATCGGCCTTTTTCTTATCACCAATGCCGCGGTATTACTCGTCCTTTCAATCGTGCTCAATGTGTTAGGGCTCAATCAGCCCGGCCAGGGCACCGGCAGTATCCTGGTGTTTGCAGCGCTGTTCGGCATGGGCGGTTCGCTGATCTCCCTGTTATTGTCGAAGACCATGGCGGCACGCTCTGTCGGCGCGCAAATCATCGAGGCCCCACGCAGTGCCGGTGAGAAGTGGTTGATTGATACCGTCGCGCGGCAGGCCCAGAACGCCGGCATCGGCATGCCTGATGTGGCGGTCTTTGAATCCCCCAGCCCCAATGCTTTCGCGACCGGCGCCAACAAGGATGCCGCGCTAGTGGCGGTCTCGAGCGGGCTGCTGCGCAATATGACGGAAGACGAAGTGGAAGCGGTGCTCGCTCACGAGATCAGCCACGTCGCCAATGGTGACATGGTGACACTTGCCCTGCTGCAGGGCGTGATGAATACCTTTGTAATGGTGTTCGCGCAGATCCTGGCCAGTGTGATCGACCGTGGAGAACGTCGTGGCATGGGTTATTACGCCGGCTACTACGCCGCCCAGATGGTGCTGGGCTTCCTCGCATCGCTGGTGGTGATGTGGTTCAGCCGCTATCGCGAATTCCGTGCCGATGCCGGCGGCGCCCATCTCGCCGGGCGGCACAAGATGATCGCGGCGCTCGAGCGTTTGCACAGCGTGTCCAATCCCGAGGCGCTGCCCGGTGGCATGTCGGCGTTTGGCATCGCAGGTGGTTTAGGTCATCTGCTGGCCAGCCATCCACCGCTGGAAGATCGCATCGCGGCCTTACGCGCTGCAGTCTAAGCGCAGCGTCAGGCTGCCGGCTTGCGGAATAAATCGACGCGCATGGGATTGTGAAAACGCGCGCCCTTGGCGCCGCAATGGGCCGCAAAGCGGCGCATCACCTCGGCGCGCG
>JANOXY010000203.1:0-9707 GCA_031418675.1 Pseudomonadota bacterium | reverse complement strand
GGGTTGCTTCTGGTCCAGGTGTACCGCCACCAGCTCAAAGCTGACCGGTGCGCGCTCGCGTAACCGCTGCAGGATCTCCAACAGGGTGTAAGAATCCTTCCCACCGGACAGGCAGACCATGACGCGGTCGCCATCTTCGATCATATTAAAATCTGCGATCGCGCGACCGACCTGGCGGCGCAGTCGCTGCTGCAGGATACCGGCCTCGTGACGTGTCTTGCGGGGATCGCCTGCTTTCATGCGGGGGCTCGCGGGTTGGAACTCATGGCGCGATCCTAGCAGGCTTATGATCTTGCCACGCCGTGCGTACTGCACGGCGTGGCCACCTCAATATCAGGCCGGCATCAGGCGACGCTTTGGAAAGCTTCCGTCGCAACGACACCGCGCTTGAACTGGCTGGACTCGATGCGCCCCGGTCGGAACGCCTCCTCCAGAATCGGTAGCGTGGTCTGCGGATCACAATCACCGCACATGAAGACGTCGATCGCGGCATAACCGCGCTCGGGCCAGGTATGGATGCTGATGTGACTTTCCGCCAGGATGGTGACCCCGCTCACACCCATCCCTTCACCAAACGGATGGTAATAGGAGTGAAGCACTGTCGCACCGGCGGCACGCGCCGCTTTTTCTAGCGCGCGCTCGATGAAGGCTGCATCGGCAAGGTGATTCGCATCCCACATCTCGACCAAAAGGTGATCGCCGGCATATTGCGTGCCACGACCATCGGTCTTGAAATGATCCGGAGGATTATTCATTGCCTGCTCCCTTCTACCAACTCGTTTATCCAGCGCGGGAGCACGAAGCTTGCCGCGTGCACTTCGGGCGAGTAATGACGCGTTTGACCCGTCAAGGTGCCAAAACGCTGACGCAGCTTTTCGCTATCGGGTTTCAGCACATCCGCGTGCCGTCCGCCTATGCCTAGCGTCATGTTGCCGCCGTAATACGTCGGCACGGCGGCGAGGTAAGCGCCGGCATGCAGACCCAGATTACGCAACGCACCGACCGTGCGGGCCGCTTCGTCGCGCTGAAAAAACACTACGCCGTCTTGCGCACTGAGTGCGCCCTGTGGCGACAGCGAGTCGCGACACAGACGGTAAAACTCGTCCGAGTACAAAGCCTCGGCCATGCCTACCGGGTCGGTCGAATCGACGATGATGACGTCGTACTCACCGCGGTGTTCTTTCATGTACTTAAACGCGTCCTCGATGACCAGGCTCACGCGCGGGTCATCGAAGCTCTTGCCACCATCATTCAGGGTCGGCAGGAACTCGCGCGAGGACTCAATGACCTTGATGTCGATCTCGACAAGATCGACATGTTCGATCGGATGCTTGAGTGCTTCGCGCAGGCAGCCGCCGTCACCACCCCCGACTATCATCACCTTGGCCGGTGCCGCCACCGCGAACAGCGGCACATGCACCAGCATCTCGTGGTAGACGAACTCGTCCGCCTCGGTGGTCTGGATAATCCCATCGAGCACCAGCACGCGCCCAAGCCTGGGCGCGCTATAGATGGTTATCGACTGGAACGGCGTTTGCGTCTGGTACAGGATTTCATCGAAATGAAATCCCTGGAAAGCCTGACCGGGGTACAGGCTTTCGACGAACTGACCTGCCACCCTCAGCTCGCCTTTTTCAGCGAGGCTGGGAAGCGGCCACGTTCAAGCACGTGCTGCTCAATGACTTCGGGTTCGAAGTATTTGCGGCACACCTTGACGGCGTCTTCGTTATCAAACGTCTTACAAGAGAAGATATCGATGTAGACCTGACCGAGATTCTCCGCGAAATGCGCGCAGATGTTGGATGTCTCGATCAGCTGCAACAGCGTGTATCCCGCGGCGTCAAAAGAATGCGTCGCGAAATGCTCGAGCTGTGGCTCGCCATAGGCTTTCATCTTGATGGTCTCGACGAGATCCTTAACCCACGCACGCAGGTTGTCGGCGTCGATGAGGCGGTCGCGAGGACAGCCTGCTAAGTCGAGAATGAGGTGTTGACCCCAGATTGGCTGATGTTCAGACATCGCATAAAACCCCCACCCAGTAAGGTAGTAAGTTCCGCAGAGCACAAGGCCCTACGCCCAGTCGGTCCGGGCTTAAGCCACCGGACCAGGCCGAGGTCTAGAAACGGCTTGGTTCACCTCCTAAAAGCTCGAATTACGCCGCCAGTCACACACGGAAGCGGGACTTTAAAGCCTTCGAAAAATAATGCAAGAAATTTTTCATTCCAAGTTGTTGGCGCTCAAATTTTGAGCACTGCGCGAGCAGCGTTGAGTACCTCGGCGAGACGCTGAGCCCAGTCTCGTTGGCTCGCCGGCTGCGCGATCAAATCCTGACGAATCTCGATCAGCACATGGAGCACACCACGCGCGAGCGCGTGCACTGGAATGCCGTAGTCTTTGTCATCGATGCGATAGGGTTCGTTGTCGCCTACGCACAAATCGCTTTGCAGCCGCAGATATTCGAGCATGGGATTGGCAAGACGCCGATCGGCGCCAGACAGGATCCCCAATTGCCACGGTCGTGTCTGGCCAAAGTAAACCGGCGTAAAGCTGTGCACGGCGACGAATATCGTCGCGCGTGCACTGCTGGCACGAGTGTCGAGTAAAGCTCGCAGGTGGTCGTGATAAGGCGTGTAGATCTGTGAGATGCGAAGCGCTCGCGCGGCCAGCGCAAGATCGCGATTGCCGGGGATGTCGGTCGCCTCGCTGCGCGTGGTGATGAGCTCGGCGCTGTCGGGCGGACGATTGCAATCGATCACCAGCCGCGAGTAACGCTGGGCGACCAGCTCGCCATCAAGAAGCTGCGCCAGCTCCCTTGCCACACCCAAGGCGCCAATGTCCCAAGCGATGTGGCGCGTGCGGTCGAGTTGAGAAACACCGAGATCACCGAGGCTGCGTGGGATCAGATTGCCGGCATGGTCGCAGCTGATCAGGAACGGTGAAGCGGCAGTCGGACGTTCGTGGATGACCGGCGTCGCCTCGTCGGCGGCTAGCAGCGGCGTCATCGCTCGATATCGCAGAACAGAGCCATGGCGTGCTCCCGGCTTGAACAACGGCGGCGAGTATAGGTAGCTGCCTAGCCCATGGCCATTGTGAACGTCGGCCGCGGCTGGCTCAGTTACGGGCTTGCCTGGTCCAGGCTTACTGCACTATATTGCAATAAATACATATTCATTACCTGCATTATTTTGCAAATTATCGTGGCCACCGATGTCCTCTTCAGCAGCCCTGTCCAGTACTGACTATTTGCGCCAGCTCGGCGAGCGGGTGCGCCGGGTGCGGGCGCAACGGGGCATGTCACGACGTTTGCTGGCGGCCGTTTCGGGCGTCTCCGAGCGCTATCTGGCCCAGCTCGAAAGCGGTAAGGGCAATGCCTCGATTCTGGTTCTGAAGGCGGTAGCTGAGGCCATGCACGTCGCCGTCGATGATTTGGTCGACCAGCACACCGAGCAATCACCCGCTTATCTGCTCTTGAGAGAGCGCCTGCGTGGCGCGCAAGCGGCACAACTCACGCGCTGGGTTGGTTTGCTGCGTGGTGCCGAGCGCAAACCTGCCCGCCATCGCGACCACATCGCACTGGTCGGTCTGCGCGGTGCGGGCAAAAGCACCTTAGGTGCAGCACTGGCCAAGCGTTTAGGCTTGCCCTTTGTCGAGCTCGGCCAGGAAATCGAACGCGCGGCCGGCGTGGCGACCAGCGAAATTTTCGCCCAGGGCGGACAGCTCGCCTATCGCAGCCTGGAACGACAGGCCTTAACGGCGACCCTGATGCGCCACAGCCGCGCCGTGATTGCAACCGGCGGCAGTCTGGTGTCCGAACCTGCCACTTTTGAGCTCTTGCTGGAGACCTGTTTCACCATCTGGATCAAAGCCACACCGCGCCAGCACATGGCACGGGTCATCGCGCAGGGTGATCACCGACCCATGGCCGACCACCGCCACGCCATGGCTGACTTAAAACGCATTCTTGCCGAACGCGCGACACTATATAGCCGCGCCGATGCGACCGTTGATACCAGCACCGCCGACGTCCAGACCACCTTGCGTGATCTGCTCGCCCTGGAGCCGGTACGTGCCCTGCACAAAACCCAGGAGGCCCTCGCCTGATGAGCAGCACCGACCACTTGACGACGCCACTGGGTATGATTGATTTCCGCACTGAACCCGCGCGCTACCACCATTGGCAGCTGGAGATCGATGGCCACGTTGCCTGGCTGGGTCTCGCAGTCGATGAGCGGGCCACCATCGGTGCAGGTTATGAACTCAAGCTCAATTCCTACGATCTTGGCGTTGACATCGAATTGCACGACGCCGTACAACGCCTGCGCTTCGAGCACCCTGAAGCGGGTTGCGTGGTGGTGCATTCCAAGAACGAGCGCGTGTTCTGCGCCGGCGCCAACATCAAGATGCTCGGCCGCGCCAGCCACGGCCACAAGGTCAACTTCTGCAAGTTCACCAACGAAACCCGCAATGGCATCGAAGATGCCACCCACAACTCCGGTCAGTTTTATATGGCCGCCGTAAAGGGTTCCTGTGCCGGCGGCGGTTATGAACTGGCGCTGGCCTGCGACGAAATCGTCATGGCCGACGATGGCGCCAGCGCAGTGTCGCTGCCGGAACTGCCACTGCTCGCTGTGCTGCCCGGCACCGGCGGCCTGACGCGCTTGGTCGATAAACGCCACGTGCGGCGCGATCGCGCCGATTTTTTTTGCACGATTGAAGAAGGTATCCGTGGCAAGCGCGCGGTGGACTGGAATCTGGTCGATGCGGTGATCCCCTCTTCGTCTTTTGATGAGCAAGTGCGAGCCCGCGCTGCGGCGCATGCCGCGCGATCCGATCGCCCGGGTCAGGCCACCGGCATCGTGCTGACGCCGCTCACGCGCGAACTGGAAGCGGATTGCATCAACTATCCCAACCTTGTTATCAGCATTGATCGGGAGCTGCGCGCCGCAACGTTTACCTTCAAAGCACCCACGGCCCCGGTGCCTACCACCTTCGAAGCTATCCTCATGGAAGGTGCGCGATTCTGGCCGCTCGCCATCATGCGTGAGATCGACGACGCCATCCTGCATTTACGCTTCAATGAAGAAGAGATTGGCACCTGGATTTTCAAGAGCACGGGCGATGCACAGGCCGTGCTGGCTGGCGATGAAGTACTGGAAAACAACGCCGATCATTGGTTCATACGCGAAGTGCTGCTGTTCACGCGCCGCGTGCTGAAACGCGTCGATGTCTCGGCACGCAGTCTGATCGCCGCTGTGGAACCGGGCAGTTGTTTTGCCGGTACCCTGCTCGAATTTGTATTGTGCGCCGATCAGAGTTACATGCTCAACGGTTGCTTTGAAGACAACAACACACCAGCGGCCGTACTCATCTTGAACCAGTTCAATTTTGGTCACTACCCGATGGTGACGGGCATCACGCGGATTCAATCGCGTTTTCAGAACGATAATCCTGGCATTGCACGCCTGGAACAAAACATCGGCCAAGCGTTGGCTGCGGATCGTGCAGACGAATTGGGTCTGGTCACGTTCACCCCGGACGATATCGACTGGGAGGACGAATTGCGTATGGTGCTGCAGGCACGCGCCGGCTTCTCGCCTGACGCCTTGAGCGGCATGGAAGCGAGCCTGCGTTTCCCTGGCCCCGAAACCATGGAATCAAAAATCTTCTCGCGCCTGTCGGCTTGGCAAAACTGGATCTTCCAGCGCCCCAATGCGGTTGGCGAAAACGGCGCCCTGGTGCTGTATGGCACCGGCCAGCGTCCGTCATTTCAGAAACGTCGCGTTTAGTACGCACTCACAGGACAAATCCATGAGCAAGGTCGACTACAGCGAACTCATACCGAACAACGTTGATCTCGGCGCGGATCGCAAGTTAAAGCGCGCGCTGGAGTCGTGGCATCCGAAGTTCATGGACTGGTGGACACACCACGGCCCGGCACAATATCAGGACAAAGATGTTTACCTGCGTACTGCCGTCAGCGTCGACAAGCAGGGTTGGGCTCAATTTGACCATGTGAAGATGCCGGCTTACCGCTGGGGCATTTTTATGGCCGAGGGTGACAGCGAACACCGCACCATCAACTTCGGCGATCACAAAGGCCAGCCGGTGTGGAATGAAGTACCCGGTGAATTCCGCGGCCCGCTGCGTCGTCTGATAGTGACCCAGGGTGATACCGAACCGGCCTCGGTCGAACAACAGCGCCGCTTAGCTGCCACCGCACCCTCACTCATCGACATGCGCAACCTGTTCCAGGTCAATGTCGAAGAAGCGCGTCACCTGTGGGCCATGGTTTATCTGCTGATGGCGCATTTTGGTCGAGACGGCCGCGAAGAAGCCGAGGAGTTGTTACAACGCCGCTCGGGTGACGCGGACAAACCACGCATTCTCGGCGCCTTCAATGAAGCCACGCCCGACTGGTTATCATTTTTCATGTTTACCTTTTTCACCGATCGCGACGGCAAGTACCAGCTCGCCTCCCTGGCTGAATCGGCATTCGACCCACTCGCCCGTACTTGCCAGTTCATGCTCACCGAAGAAGCCCACCATATGTACGTGGGCGAGACCGGTGTGGCACGGGTGATCCAGAAAGCCTGTGATGTGATGCGTGAACACAAAACCGATGACGTGCGCAAGTTTGGCGCGATCGATCTGCCGACACTACAGAAGTATGTCAACTTCCATTTCAGTGTGTCGGAAGACCTGTTTGGCTCCGAGATCTCGACCAATGCCGCCAACTATTACACCCAGGGGCTGAAGGGTCGTTATCTGGAATCGCGCATCAAGGATGATCACCAGTTGAAGTCCGATGTTTATGGCATCATTCAGTGGCACGACGGCGGCCTGACACAGGCGCAGGTGCCCGCGCTCACCGCTATCAACGAGCGTCTGCGTGATGACTACATTGCCGACTGTCAGCGTGGTGTTGATCGCTGGAACAAGCTGATTGCCGACGCCGGCATTTCTTTTACCATCAAGCTTCCCCATCGTGCGTTCCATCGTGCCATTGGTCAGTTCAGCAATGCCGCAGTCACACCGGAGGGCATGGTGCTGGATGCTGCTGGCTTCGCCGCCCGTCAATCGGAGTGGCTGCCAAACGAAGCCGATCACGAATACGTGCGATCGTTAATGGAGCAGGTGACCACGCCGGGGTGCTATGCGCGCTGGATTGCGCCGCCGAGGCTGGGCATCAATAATCAGGCCATCGATTTTCCTTACGTTCGTTTTTAAACAATGGGTACTGTTTACGCTACCGATCGCGATGGTGAGGTGCATGCATTGCCCGCCCGTCGTGGCAACAACTTGATGGAGATCCTGCGTGATGCCGATCTGCCGGTGGAGGCGATTTGTGGCGGCCAGTGCATCTGCTCCACCTGTCACGTTTATGTCGATGCAGCCTGGGCCGCGCGGTTGAAACCACGCGGCGAGGCCGAGCAGGTGATGGTCGAGGACACTGGCCACTTCCAGCCCACCTCGCGGCTGGCCTGTCAGGTTGATTACGACGATAGCCTGGACGGTCTGCGCCTGACGCTCGCACCGGAATACTGATGCTTGCGACCCGTGCGCAGCCATGCTGAGTCAGGCGGATCACGAAGGGTCGCCGCCCGCGGTTTCTGTCCCTCGGGACTACAACGCCGCCTGGGATCTGGTCGCGCGCAATCTGGGCGCGGGACGCGGTGAGCGGACCGCCTACATTGACGACCACGGGCGCTACAGCTTCGCCGATTTGGATCGCGCCAGCGCACGGGTAGCAGCGGTTCTTGTCGCAGCCGGCCTGCACGCCGAACAGCGCGTGCTGCTATGCATGCACGACAGTTTCGAGTGGCCGGCGACATTCCTCGGCGCCATCCGCGCCGGCATCGTGCCGGTGGCGGTCAACACTTTGCTGACCGCGCAAGACTACGCCTGGATGCTGGCCGATAGCCGTGCATCGGTAGCGTTGGTCTCGGCGCCCCTGGTGCCGCTGTTCGAACCGCTGCTGGAGACGGTGCCGAGCTTTCGCCAATTATTGGTAGTAGGCGGCACGCTCGCCGGCCACAGCAGCCTCACGACCCTTATGGACAATGTCGCACCGCGCGACGACATCGCCGCGACCGTAGCCGATGATGCCTGCTTCTGGCTCTACTCATCCGGCTCGACCGGCAAACCCAAAGGCACGGTGCACGCGCACGCCAGCCTGATTCAAACCGCCGAGCTCTACGCGCGACCGGTGCTCGGCATTCAGGCCTCCGACACGGTGTTCTCTGCGGCCAAACTGTTTTTTGCCTATGGGCTGGGCAATGCCCTGAGCTTCCCATTGAGCGTCGGCGCCTGCACCGTGTTGATGGCTCAGCGACCGACCCCGGACGCGGTCTTCCAGCGTCTGCTCGAACACGCGCCGACCATTTTTTGCGGGGTGCCCACCCTGTTCGCGAGCCTGCTTGCGAGCCCGGCCCTGCCTGCTGCCGCAAGCCTGCGCCTGCGCCGCTGCACCTCGGCTGGTGAAGCCTTGCCAGCCGACATCGCCAGCCGCTGGCAGCGCCATTTCGGCCTGGACATTCTTGACGGTATCGGTTCAACCGAGATGCTGCACATCTTCCTGTCCAATCGTGTGGACGATGTGCGTTATGGCACGACCGGCAAGCCCGTGCCGGGTTATCAGACCCGCATCGTTGACGACGAGGGCCAGCCGGTGACGGCTGGTGAGATCGGTGAATTGCAGGTCAGCGGCCCGACCGCCGCCAGCATGTACTGGAATAATCGCGAAAAAAGCCGTGCGACGTTTATTGGTGCGTGGACCCGAACGGGCGACAAATACCGTATGGACGCAGACGGGTACTACGTCTACTGCGGGCGCAGCGACGATATGCTCAAAGTCGGCGGCATTTATGTTTCACCCAGTGAGGTTGAAAGTGCATTGATAGACCATCCCGCCGTGCTGGAAGCTGCCGTGGTGGGCCGGGCGGACGAAGCGCAGCTGATCAAACCCGCGGCCTATGTGGTACTGAACGCCGGTTTCACGCCGGACGCGGCCATGGTCGAGACCCTGCAACTGCATGTCCGTGGGCGTCTGGCCCACTACAAGTATCCGCGCTGGATTGAGTTTCTGACCGAACTGCCCAAAACCGCCACCGGCAAAATCCAGCGTTTTAAGCTGCGCGGCGCTTGAGCGTGTGCGCTCACCAGCGCCGCCCGCACGGGTGGCTTGCGCGTGGCCGGCACGAGGCTTGTACGGCGCGGGAGCCAAGCAGACAATAGCCCGCAGTGGGTGCCTAGACACCCGCTGCGGGTCGCTGCGAGCCGGGGGTGCCACACAGGGCAACTCACAGCGACCAACAGCCAAGCGTGAAGTATCGTCAAATCACGTGAACGACTGTCAGCGTGCGACCTAGCGTCCGTCGCCGCACGGGCCGACTCATCTAGAGTCGGGCCTACAATAAGAACTGAATCGCTACACAATAAGAATGCTACGCGCACCCGCTATCCTCATCGCTGATTGCAGCGTGAGTGACACCGAGCTTGCGGAACTGTTGCTCAGGCGCATGTTCCCTTATGCCGCGATACGCGTCGCCAACGATGCCCTATGTTTTGCCGAAGCCCTCACGGAGCAGGCACCGAACGTGGCAATAGTTGCGCCTAGACTGAGCTGGGCAGCGAGCGACAAACTGCTCGCACTGTTACGCCGCCACAACCCTCAAACCCGCATCATTCTGTTTGGTCACGAAGCCGAT
>JANOXY010000202.1:0-8513 GCA_031418675.1 Pseudomonadota bacterium | reverse complement strand
TCTGTCCCGGTCAGGACCAGGCTGGGTTCATGGATTATTTTGCGCGGGAATTGCGTCCCGCGCTGGCGGATTTGGTCGGGTAGTTTTTGCTTAAGGTGCGCGGCTGTGACGCGCTGACAAAACGCGGCGGCGCCACAACGTTCGCGACTTGGTGGGAGACGTGGCAATGATGCTTGCCACGTCTCGCCATGGTCAGGCGAAGCTTATGTCGTGATAGTTGCCCTCCGCTGCGGCTTTCAGGTGTTTTGCATACTCGGCGCCGCCGGTGGCGAAGATGTTGTAACGCGTATGCCCGTACTCGTGACCTTCGAGGTTGGAGTTGTAGCCTGTGATCCAACTCTGCGCTTTGTTCAGCAGCAGACCTTGGTAGCTCGCTTTGACGGCGTCAAACCAGGCCTGCTGCGCGGCCTCCGTGACGTCGAAGCGGGTATAGCCGCTGTCGCGTACGTGTTTGAGCAAGGGTGTCACCCAGTCGATGGCAACTTCGGAGCCCCGTGGGAAGTTGGCGGCCGCCGTCTGCGGTCCACCGAGCATCACCATGTTCGGGAATCCGTGCACCAGCATGCCGAGATAGGTGACAGGCCCGCGTGCCCATTTATCGCGGAGTTTTTCGCCGCCGATGCCACGGATGTCGATACGATCGTAGGAACCGGTGAAGGCATCGAAGCCGGTCGCGTAGACGATGATGTCGAGCTCGAAGTCACGCTCCGAGGTGCGCAGCCCGGTCGCTGTCACGCGCTCGATAGGCGTGGCCTTGAGGTTGACCAGTTCGACGTTGTCGCGGTTGTAGGCCTCGAAATAATTGGTTTCCATCGGCAGGCGTTGCACGCCGAAGCCGTGGTCCTTGGGGATCAACAACTCGGCAACCTTGGGGTCGCGCACACGCTTGCGAATTTTGTCGGCGATGTAGGCGGAGAATTCGGCGTTGGCCTTTTCGTCGGTGAAGATCTCCGGAAAATTGGCCAGCCAGATACCAAAACCTGGCTGGGCGTAGAGCCGATCCCAGAACGCGAGGCGTTCTTCCGCTGGAACGTCATAGAAGCTGCGCGAGTCCGGCTCGTGCTCAAAGGCCGCCGGCGAGCGCGCACAGGCCGCGAAGATCTCAGGGTAACGGGCACGAATAGCGGCCATTTCTTCGTTGGTAATCGGCCGGTTGTTCAAGGGCGCAGCCCAATTTGCGCGGCGCTGGAATACCGTCAGATGTCCGGCCTGTTTGGCCACCTCGGGAATGATCTGGATGGAGGTCGCGCCGGTGCCGATGATGCCCACCCGTTTGCCGCTCAGGTCGAGCGGCTCGTGCGGCCAGTTGGAGGTATGGAAGGACAAGCCTTTGAAGTCGTCCATGCCCGGAATCTTCGGCAAGGTCGGCGTAGCCAACGGGCCGATGCCCGTGATCACGACCCGTGCGGTGAGCGTGCGCCCGTCGTTCAAGCTCAGGCGCCAGATGTCCAGGGCCTCGTCAAAATGCATGGCCTCGACCTTGCAATTAAATTGCATGTACTTGCGCAAGCCGAGCTTATCGACGACGTATTCCATGTAGCGCAGGGTTTCGGACTGCGGTGAGAAGTGTTCGGACCAGTGCCACTCCTGGAGTATTTCTTTATCGAACGAATAACCGTAGGTGTAGCTCTCGGAGTCGAAACGCGCGCCGGGATAACGATTGTTCCACCAGGTGCCGCCCAGGCCGCCGTTGGCATCGAGCACCGTCGCGTGCACGCCGAGATCGGCGAGCCGTTTAATCTGATAAATGCCGGACACACCGGCGCCGAGCACGATCACTTCATAGTCGTGGAGTGCGGCTTGGGGGGAGGTGTGTGATCTTTGAGTTGCTGTATTCGCCATGACGGATCCATTAGGTTTCGGGATGAGTGCTATTTTGCGACCTGTCGAGGGTCAGTGGTATACCCCGCATCGACGGGTTAATACCCATACGCCACAGCATCCCATGCCGACGCCGAATAAGCAGCGGGCACGCGTCTGGCGGCGGCACGGTGTGCTGCTGCAGGTCAAGATCCCGTGGCGTGGGTCGCGCTCCGGCAACCGGCGTGCCCACGATTTTGCTTTCCATCGTCGACCAGGAGAC
Source organism: Pseudomonadota bacterium (assembly GCA_031418675.1). Lineage (GTDB taxonomy): Bacteria > Pseudomonadota > Gammaproteobacteria > JADJYF01. Next base: position 6,430 of record JANOXY010000202.1, on the reverse strand, counting down.
CAGCCATGGGCCCACTTTCCGGCCAGAAAATCATTGAACTCGGCGGTATCGGCCCCGGCCCGTTCTGCGGCATGTTGCTCGCCGATATGGGCGCCGATGTGCTGCGTATTGAACGCAAAGCCCCGAACGATAGTGGCATCAAGGGCATGGATCCGCGCTTCAGCCTGCTCCATCGCGGGCGTCCGGTGGTGGCCATGGACCTCAAACATCCCGATGCCCTCGCGGCGGTGAAAAAACTGATCAGCCGCGCCGACGCGCTCACCGAAGGTTTCCGGCCCGGTGTCGCCGAGCGCATGACACTCGGGCCCGCTGACTGCCTGGCACTGAATCCACGCCTGGTCTACGGCCGCGTCACCGGTTGGGGCCAGAACGGCCCCCTGGCGGCGACACCGGGGCACGATATCAACTACATCGCACTGACCGGCGTGCTCAATGCTATCGGCCGTCGCGGTGGACCACCGGTGCCACCGCTGAACCTGGTCGGCGATTTTGGCGGCGGCGCGCTGTACCTCGCGTTTGGCATTGTCTGTGCCCTGCTCGAAGCCAAAACCTCGGGGCAGGGACAGGTGGTCGATGCGGCGATGGTCGATGGTGCCGCGTCATTGATGACCATGATGTATGGCATGTACGCCGATCAGCGTTGGAGCGACCGACGCGGCGACAACCGGCTGGATTCGGGTACACCCTGGTACGACGTTTACGAGACGCTGGATGGCCTGTGGGTATCGGTCGGCGCCAACGAAGCGCGCTTTTATGCCGAGCTGGTGCAAAAACTCGGTCTAGAAGATTTGCCGGATCGTGATGAGCGCGCCAATTGGCCACTTATCCGCGCCCGTTTCACCGCCGTGTTCAAAACGCGCACCCGCGATGCCTGGACAGCCTTGCTGGCCGACAGCGAGGCCTGCTTCGCGCCGGTACTGACCATGGCCGAAGCCCCGACTCATCCGCACAACCTTGCGCGTGGCACTTTTGTTGAAGTGGATGGCATCGTGCAGCCGGCACCTGCACCCCGTTTCAGCCGCACCCAGGGCGCGATCCGTCAAGCACCACCCGCTGCCCACGACGCCCTGGCCCTGTTGTCGTGGGGATTTACGCGCGAGGAAATCACGATCTTGCAGGCCAGCGGTGCGCTTGCTTAGCGCTTGAGCGACACGCGCGCGTAAAACTCACGCTGCCGTCCCCTACCCGGAGTCGGCAGCGTGGAGTGCCGGTTACGGCGCTGGCAGCAGCGCGCAACGCGAATCGAAGTTGCAGTAGGTCAGTTGTACGCCTTTCCCGGACACCTCATGGACCGAAAAGAACATACCAATACCCTTGGCGTAGTACTTGCGCTCGACAGCTGTCGGCGCGGAATCGATCGGCGTGAAATCGCTGGTCACCACGCAATCACGCGCGGCGCACAGCAGTCTGGCGAGATCCTCGGGCACAAACTGATCGAGTTTCGCGCTTTTGCCAAACTGGTAGTTGGTTGACACCACTTTGAACGCATCCTCGGCGTTGCCGGGCGCAAACTCCTGGCGAAAGACCGCGCCCACCCGCGGTACCGCGGGCATCAGAATCCCCGCCTTCGCGCCGTCACGTCCGATCTTGAATGAACCAGCGATGCTGACCAGTTCAGGCGCTTCGGGATTGTCACCCTCGAAGGTTTCGTAGTCTTTAACCTCCTCGCCGCAGTACCACACGTCGCCATTTTTGGCCTGGGCTAACCAGTCGAAGGTGTCCTCGCGCAGCTTGCCGTCGGATTCGACGGTATCGCGCACCACGATACAGCGCACGTCATCGATCAGTTTGGTTTCATCACGAACCTCGATCGCAATCGTCTCGCCATCACCCGCGTACTGCCACTGATGGCCGATCCCCAGGGGGCGATAGGGATTGGGCTTGGTCAGATTATTGAAGTCATCATCAAAGTTGTCGTCATCAAACTCCGGGTCATAACGCGATTCACCAAGCAGCCCGCACAACTTCTCGCGCGCGTTACGCTGTTCAAGGCAGCGCTGCTTGCCTTCCGTGTGATCAGTCTGCGCCTGATCGCGACAATCACGGCGCTCATCACGCTCCGAGAGGTTCAAACAGAGGGCGAGCGTAGTGGACAAGTCGTCGGCAATTTCGCTACCGCAGGCCCTGTATTGCTGGTGGGCGGTGGCAGAACAATAACGCGGCGGATTAGCCGCCCAGGTGGCTGTCGCGGCCACAATAGCGCTAAGTGCGACCGATGCACGAAGCAGTCCATAACACGATGTGGGTTTGGCAGAATTGACGTCGCTCATTTTCATTTCTCCGATTGATTTTCGAACGGCTCACACACGCCAGTGAACGCGTAGAACCCCATGCCGCTGCTGGCGCCATGGACTGGGCGACACACGGACATGGGTAGTCCGATGCCGGTATTGCTGTTCCCGCCGTGCACGCAGTGCAAGTTGGCAGGCAAATGCAGGCTAGGGGCGCGACAGTAAAAAGCAGCGGAGATTTGGGTTAATGATTGGTGTGGGAGCAGTCATGGCGACGGTCACCGGGTGGGAGAACGCGCAGAGGGCACCACGCGTTTCAGCAGCGCATCGATCCGATAACCGCGGAGTAACGTATCTAAAGCGGTCGACTGACTATTCGCGACAGCGGGAGTGGTGACTCCTGGGCCTCGATGAAAAAGCCAGCGACCGTCAAATCAACAGAGCATGCCTATGGAACCGGCCGCTTCGAGCATAACGGTCTACTTCGACGGCTCATGTCCGCTGTGTCGAAGCGAGATCGGGTACTACCGCCGCCAGGATCAGGCAGGCGCTTGTACGTTTATCGATGTTTCTCAGGCAAACGCCGTAACGCCGCCAGCAGTCACTCAGGAAAGGGCGATGGCACGTTTCCATGTCGGTGTGGCCGACGGACGAGTACTGTCTGGCGCCGCCGCATTTGTCGCGGTGTGGGCCCAATTACCCAAGTGGCGCTGGGCAGCACGCGCGGCGTCCCTGCCCGGTGCCTTGGCCGCGCTGGAGTTGGGTTACCGCATGTTTCTGCCTTTGAGGCCGCTGTTGTCCCGTGTGATTCAACACGTGCTGCGGCGATGGCCCTGAATAGCGATGACAGAAGACCCTGAAGCGCAAGACACACGCAGCGCTGGGAACGCGCTGAGCACAACGCTCCCGAGCGGGGTGGCCGTTGTTTATGGCGCCGGCGGCGGCATCGGTGCGGCCCTCGTTACTGCCATCCAGGCTGGGCAAAGATTTGCTCATGTGGTCGCCTTCTCGCGCCACACCTCGCCATCGATCGATCTGCTGGACGAAGCAAGTCTCGAACACGCCGCGGCCTTCGCCGGCGAGCTGGGCGAGCTGCGCCTTGTGATCGATGCCACGGGATTCCTGCACGATGAGCACCAGGCGCCCGAAAAAACCTGGCGGCAACTCGATACGGCCAAGCTCGCGCGCTCCTTTGCACTGAACGCGATCGGGCCAGCGCTGATCATGAAACACGTGCTGCCGCGCCTGCCGCGCACGGGCCGCGCGGTATTTGCAACTTTGTCCGCGCGGGTGGGCAGCATCGGCGACAATCGCCTGGGCGGTTGGTATGGCTATCGCGCATCCAAAGCAGCGCTGAATCAGCTCGTGCGCACGGCCGCCGTTGAACTGGCTCGTCGTTGCCCCGAAGCGCTGTGTATCGCGCTGCATCCCGGCACCGTAGCGACGACACTCTCGGCACCCTACGTCGGCAAGGACCGGGTTGTTCATCAGCCGCCGGAGGCGGCACGTCACCTGCTCGCGGTCATCGATCAACTGCCGACTGAGGCGAACGGTGGATTTTTCGACTGGCGGGGCCAGCCCGTGCCCTGGTGAGACCGCACTGATCGCGGCGCCCAGCTGGAGCACTGCGCGCGTGTTGTGCAAGCTGCGCTGTCCGACACAATCGAATGAATTGATCGTCCTGATGGCAGCGACAGACTCAGCCCTAGGTGCTGCTAACGCTAACGTCCGCTTCGGCTTTCAGCGCTTTATCAAGCAGCCATAACATGCGTGTCGGCCCCGCATCGTGGACGATATCAATGGTGGGATGGTCAGGCTTTTCTTTATACCGGACGTATTGCGCCTCGAGCACGTGACGATCTTCGGTAAACGCATCGTCGAGGTTGTCGCATAGCAGATCCGAAAGCCCCGCAACCTCACATTCGCGCGAGCCGCCCCAGGAATAGTAGTAGTCGACGTAGTCCGCATCTCTTGGTGTCACCGCCTGGCTGCTCCAGGTGTCGGCAACCAGGGTGCCGGTAGGTGGGCCATCTTGTTTATCGTCCGCCAGGTAGGCACGAAAGTGCAGCACCCAGGTGCAAGGCAGTGTATGGGTGATGTCGAACTCAAAATCGAAGCGCGCCTCGGGCGGAAACAGATGGGCCAAAAACGTATTGATGGGTGCCTGCCGCACCACGTAGTAGGTATGCATGCTGTGTTCGTGAACGGTGAACGTCGGCTTGATATGCACAAACCGCTCGCGTGACACGAGATCGTGGACGCCCAGCGTATCGCGGTGGGTCCAGACCAGATGGGTCAGATCCGCGAGGTTGGCGATCTCCAGGCGATAGTTGGCCTGCACGTGCATGTGCGAAGTCTTCACGTTCCAGTCCGGATCGGAAGGCCCGACTGCCTGGGGAATAAGCGTCTCGTCGGCTTTGGCAGGATCGCCCATCCACACCCACACCCAGTTGTCCCGTTCGACGACAGGATAGGTGCGCACACAGGCGCGAGGTGGAATCACGGTCTGGCCCGGGATTTCATTGCAGCGGCCGTCGGGCCCGAAGCGCATGCCATGGTAGAGGCAACGAATGCTATCGCCTTCCTTTTGCCCCAAAGAGAGCGCCGCCTGTCGATGGATGCAGCGATCTTCCAGCGCCACGATGCGGCCCTGGGGCAGGCGATATAACACCAGGCGCTCGCCGGCGATGTGGCGCGCCACCAAGGCGCCGGCGGACTGTTTGAGTCCGTTGCGCTGACTCTGGGTAAACATGTAATCCCAACCGGCGTTGTACCAGGCGTTCCTGACAAACATCATTCCTCCTCTGTGCGGCATAACAACAGGTGGGCCACATACTAAGCCCGCGCTCTGGTGCGAAGTTTAAGTTCGTGTGCCGCTTGACGCATCTGTCTTGCGCAATGGCATCGCAACACCCGCCCCTGGGTTCGAATCCCGCTGGACCCCGCTTGACAACGGGGAGCGTCAGTTCGTGGCACGGCGCGGCTTCCCCATCGAGCCGCGGGCAACTACCCTGGATGGCCCCCGGCAGATTTGCCGCCGGACGCCAGGCCGCGAGCGCTACACTCGGATTCAGTACAACCGGAGAGCTGCGATGAGTTTGATCCTCTACACCCACCCGATGTCTCCCTGCGCGCAGAAAGTTCGTATCGTGCTGGTCGAGAAGTCCCTCAGCTGGGAGTCGCGCCATGTCGATCTGCCCGGCAAGGAAAACCTGACGGCGGCCTACCTGAAGCTCAATCCTTTAGGCGTGGTGCCGACCCTGGTCGAGGACGGCGTGGCGATTATCGAATCGTCTGTGATCTGCGAGTACCTCGAAGATCGCTTCCCCACCCCCCGCCTGCGACCAAACACTGCGGCCGCAACGGCATCGATGCGCTTATGGATGAAGCACGTGGATAACAAACTGCATCCGTCCTGTGGTGCCTTGCAGTGGCCGCTGGTGATGGCCGACAAAATGCGCGTGCTGTCCGAAGCTGATCGTGACCACCTCATCGATCAGATCCCGGAGAAACCACGACGCGAACGCCAACGCCGGCTGCTGAAAATGGGCTACGACGCGCCGGATGTGGCCGAAGGTGTACAGGTATATGAGCAGACCATCGCCGATCTCGATCAGCTGCTGGCGCAACAGGCCTGGATCGCAGGTGATGAGTTTTCTCTGGCAGACGCGGCGATGGCCCCTTACTTTCAGACCCTGCATCAATTTGGCTGGGAGGCGTGGTACGAATCCCGTCGCAACGTTGCCGACTGGTATCGGCGAGTGCGCGGCCGCAAATCCTATGAAGATGGCGTAGCCGTTGATTTCTCGACCGGGAAACTTGCCGATCTGCGCGAACGCGGGCACGACGTCTGGCAGAAAATCATAGCGCTGGGAGCTAGGGCGGGGTAACTGAATTCACCGATAGCTGCGCACGGTTTGCCCCCCTTCGGTGCGCGGGGGAAGAACGCAGCGAGGACCGGGAACCGCAGTTCCCAGCCGTGACACTGTTACTTACCGACACTCCCCGAGGATGCGCCTATCGCATACCCGAGTGATGTCGTTGCTTCCTGACGCTCCCAACCGGCAACGGTTCTCGCGCTGGCGCTCTTTGGTCGGCCGGCTATGGCCAAGGTGGCAGATTCGGCTTGAACAAGTTCGCCGCGCGTCACCGTCGCCCACGCCGATGATGCGTCGCCCACGCCGCTGCCCGAAGCGATG
>JANOXY010000201.1:0-10780 GCA_031418675.1 Pseudomonadota bacterium | reverse complement strand
GTCAAACGGGCTATCGATCTGGAGCTGATGGACCCGCGACTGGGCAACTATGATCTGAAACGCCTTGGCGCGGCGCTCAAACCGGAGCGCGATTTTAACTTCACCTATCTCGGTCTGCAGACGCTTTACGACCGCTATTTTCTGCAGAGCCGTGGCACCCGTTTCGAACTGCCACAGGCTTTTTTCATGCGCGTCGCGATGGGCCTGGCCATCAATGAGCTTGAACCCGAAGAGTGGACTATCAAGTTCTACGATCTGCTCTCGTCGTTTGATTTCATGAGCAGTACGCCGACGCTGTTCAACTCCGGCACTCTGCGCCCGCAGTTGTCCTCGTGTTATCTGACCACGGTACCGGACGACCTCGACGGCATCTTCAGCGCGATCCGCGACGACGCCCTGTTGTCGAAATATGCCGGCGGCCTGGGTAACGACTGGACGCCCGTGCGCGGTATGGGTGCCCACATCAAAGGCACTAACGGCAAGTCCCAAGGTGTGGTGCCGTTCTTGAAGGTTGCCAATGACACCGCGGTTGCCGTCAACCAGGGCGGCAAGCGCAAGGGCGCGATGTGCGCGTATCTTGAGACCTGGCACATGGACATCGAGGAATTCCTCGAGCTGCGTAAAAACACCGGCGACGATCGCCGTCGCACCCATGACATGAACACCGCCAATTGGGTGCCGGACCTGTTCATGAAGCGGGTTGTCGAAGACGGCCAGTGGATGCTGTTTTCGCCCGACGAAGTACCTGATCTTCACGATGCGATCGGTCCCGAATTCGAGCGCAAGTACGGCCAGTACGAAGAAATGGCGGAGCGCGGCCAGATCCGCAACGTCAAGCGCCTGCGCGCGGTCGATCTGTGGCGCAAGATGATCGCTATGCTCTACGAAACTGGCCATCCCTGGATCACTTTCAAGGATGCCTGCAATCTGCGCTCTCCCCAGCAACACGCGGGCGTCGTCCACAGCTCCAATCTGTGTACCGAAATCACACTCAATACCCGCGCCGGGCAGGAAATCGCAGTCTGCAATCTCGGCTCAGTCAACCTGGCCCAGCACATCACCGACGGTCAACTCGACGAAGCTAAAGTTGCACGCACCGTCAGCATCGCTATGCGCATGCTGGACAACGTGATCGACTACAACTACTACAGTGTCCCGACCGCCCGCGCTTCAAATCTGCGCCACCGTCCGGTCGGGCTGGGTGTCATGGGTTTTCAAGATTGCCTCTATCAGTTGCGTATCCCCTACGCCACCGAAGACGCCATCAAATTCGCCGACCGCTCCATGGAAGTGGTCAGTTATTACGCGATCAAGGCGTCCACCGATCTGGCGGCCGAGCGTGGTGTTTATGCCAGCTACGACGGCTCGCTGTGGAGCAAGGGTATTTTGCCGATCGACTCAATCAGCCTGCTCGAAGCCGGGCGTGGTGGGTATATCGACGTTGACCACAGCAGCACCATGGAGTGGGCTAGCCTGCGCGAGCGCGTGCAAACGGTTGGCATGCGCAATTCCAACTGCATGGCGATTGCTCCGACCGCCACGATCTCCAATATCTGCGGCGTCAGCCAGTCCATCGAGCCTGCTTATCAGAACCTGTTCGTGAAGGCCAATCTGTCGGGTGACTTCACCGTCATCAACATGTTCCTGGTCGATGACCTCAAGCGCCGCAAGCTGTGGGACGAAGTGATGGTCAACGATTTGAAATACTACGATGGCAGCGTTGCCCAGATCGACCGCATACCGGCCGAGCTGAAAGAGCTGTACGCCACCGCGTTCGAAGTTGATTCGCGCTGGTTGGTTGAGGCCGCGTCGCGCCGACAAAAATGGCTGGACCAGGGTCAATCCTTGAATTTGTACATGGCCGAGCCTAGCGGTGCCAAGCTCGACAACCTCTACAAACTGGCGTGGGTGCGTGGTCTGAAAACCACTTACTACCTGCGCACTATGGGTGCTACCCATGTCGAGAAGAGCACGCTGGCCGACGGCCGCCTGAACGCGGTGCAAAAAGCGCCGGCAGACGACGGCCCAAAAATATGTTCGATACTCGATCCTGACTGCGAAGCCTGCCAGTAAGCAGCAACCGCGAAGACACGACCGTAGGGAAATGACGATGCAGAATTGGGATGATCCGACCGCGATGTTCAAACCGGCCAGTGCAAATGCACCGCCGCAAGAGCGCCAAACGCGCGCGATGCTAGCGAGCGAAGCGCTGGCGGAGATCGAGCGCAGCGAGGCACGCGCGAAAAACTCCGTCATGCGGGGCGCGCCGGACACCGCCGCGAAGGATGATGGGGAGCATGGTATCACTGGCCTCGAGCAAGTGGAATTCGGCGCTCGCCGTCTGGCCGTTGACGACAAAAAAATGATCAACTGTCAGGCCGATCTCAATCAGCTCGTACCCTTCAAATATAAATGGGCCTGGCAGAAGTATCTGGACGGTTGCGCGAATCACTGGATGCCGCAAGAAATCAACATGAATGCCGACATCAGTCTGTGGAAGGATCCCGACGGCCTGACGGCAGATGAACGCACCATCATCAAGCGCAACCTGGGCTTTTTTTCGACCGCAGATTCGTTGGTCGCCAACAACCTGGTGCTGGCAGTGTATCGCCTGATCTCCAACCCCGAATGCCGCCAGTACCTGTTACGCCAAGCCTTCGAAGAAGCGCTGCACACACACGCCTACCAGTACTGCGTGGAAAGCCTGGGCCTGGATGAGGCCGAGGTGTTCAACATGTATCGCGAAGTGCCGGCCGTGCATAACAAGGCGGCATGGGCACTGAAATTCACCCAGAGCCTGGGCGATCCGACCTTCAATACCGGCACACCAGAGGCTGACCAACGGCTGTTGCGCGATCTGATCGCCTTTTACGTGGTCTTCGAAGGGATCTTCTTTTACGTCGGCTTTGTGCAGATCCTGTCCATGGGACGCCGTAACAAGATGACCGGCGTCGCCGAACAGTTTCAATACATTCTGCGCGACGAATCGATGCACATGAATTTTGGCATCGATGTCATCAACCAGATCAAGGTCGAAAACCCTCATCTGTGGACCGACGCCTTCCAGAGGCAAATTATCGCGCTGATCCGCGATGCAGTTGATCTGGAGGTGGCATACGCCCACGACACCATGCCGCGTGGTGTGCTCGGCCTCAATGCCAACATGTTCGAAGATTATCTGGGATTCATTGCCAACCGGCGCTGTGCCCAGATCGGTTTACCGGAACAGTATCCGGGTGCGAGCAATCCGTTTCCGTGGATGAGTGAGGTCATCGACCTCAAGAAGGAAAAGAACTTTTTTGAGACTCGGGTAACCGAGTATCAGACCGGCGGCGCTCTTAGCTGGGACTAATTGGGCATTAGACCAGACCTCCTCGCATTGGAGCTAAGATGCGCTGCATTAGCTGGTGGGGCTGACAACAGCCCCACCAGCCTTTTTTAAGCTGCGTCGCCCACCTCTACTGCTCACAAAGCGCCAGGCGGTGCACCGCCACCACTGAATCATGCGACTGCAAATCGGCCGACATTGTTCTGCAATGCCGTCGCGAGACGCGCCAGTTCGCCACTTGCATCGGCAATCGCAATCGCACCGTCGCTGCTCTGCACGGCGATGCCGCTAATGCTTTCGATGCTGCGATTAATGCTCAACGCGGTGGCGCTTTGTTCATCGGCGACCTCCGCGATCTGGACGTTCATGCAGCGGATAGCGTCGACCATCTCGGCAATGGCGCCCAACGAAGTAGCTGCCACACGCGCCTGCTCAACGGTCGCTTCGGCACGTTGGCGTCCCTGCTCCATCGCTTCGACCGCCTGACTGGCACCGGACTGCAGGCGCGCGATCATGTCGTGGAGCTCCTGGGTCGATTGCTGGGTACGGCTCGCGAGACTGCGTACTTCATCGGCCACCACCGCAAAACCGCGACCCTGCTCCCCGGCGCGGGCCGCTTCGATGGCGGCGTTGAGCGCGAGCAAATTGGTCTGTTCTGCAATGCCACGAATGACATCGAGCACCGACCCGATATTCAGCGTGCTGTCCTTCGCTACGCCGATCAGCTCGGTGGTGGTTTTCACTTCGGCAGCGAGTTCGTCAATGGTAAGGCTGGAGGCCTTGACCACTTCCAGACCGCGCTTTGATTCGCGGTCGGCATCGACCGCGGCATTGGCCGCACGCTGTGCATGGCCTGCCACGTCGTCGACAGTGGCTGCCATCTGCAACATCGCGGCCGCCACCTGCTGGAGTTCACTGCGCTGGCGGGAGGCATTGGACTTGCCCCGCCCCGTGCCTGCCGAAAGCTGCTCCGCCGCCGTCACCAATTGCTGGGAACTGAGCAACGTGCCGGCCAGGATATCGGAGATCGACTTACGGGCAGATTCGTATTCCTGAGCCATCCAGGCAAATTCGTCGTGTCCATTCAGGTTGAAGCCTACCGTCAGATCCCCCTCGGACATCGCAGACAGGCCACGCGCCAGGACTTCCGCCCGTTGTCGGGCGTGACGGCCGCAAATCGTCGCCACGGCAAACACGCAGGCAGTGCCTGGCTCGCTTCGGCGCCGGCACGATCACAAATTGCGACCGTCATTTCCGCTGGAAGATGCCACCACGGCACGCTCAGGCAATGAGTCCTGGTTACGCGCTCACGTTAGGCATTGGTAATCTCGATCTGATTTATCGCTCCAGCTTTTTGCCCGCCATATAAGGTCAGGCAAATCAGCTGTGAGCCTGGAACGGGTGGTCGACTGAGCCCTTTTTGGCAACCACTTCGGACGCCTTCGGCGCACGTGCGATGGCGCGCTGAATCGATTGTTTGGTGGCCTGGTAGTTGTAGTCTTGAATCTTGGTGTTGTCTTCGGCGAGTCGATGAATGAACACACTGACACAGATGAAGATGTCATCGGCCTCGGCGGCTGGAATGGTACCGTCCTCGACGCTATCGGCCACCGCCATCGCAATGCCACGCTGTGCTGGGCCAAACATCTGTGTTGCCTGTTTGGCTCCCTTGATAGCGACCTTATTGAACATCACGGTACTCGGCTTGCACGCCAGATTTGGCGCGACCACCGCCAGCACGCTGGTGAATCCTTCCTTGTTGTTGGTGAGCGAATGACAGAAGGCGGTTTCGGCAGCGCTACCACGCGGCCCCATGATCAGATCGATGTGGGCAACTTCGTGCCCCTCGCCGACCATGGACTCTCCAACTAAAACGCGATCGACGACTGCCATGGCATATTCTCCTTGTGGTGCTGTGGATCTGCAGCTTGCGAGACACTGTGTGTTCCGAGTCTCGACTCTGCGGCCTGGGCACGGTAGCGACGGGCGCGACAGCCACAGCAGGCTACCCATCCCACAGCTTTGCCTAGGGTTTCAAAACTGCCATAGGTCCGCTGAACGGACCATCGTCTATTCAGCAGAACTCGCCCTATCGCGGCCAGGTGTTTTTGAGTTTTTGTCAAATGCCTTGGTGGGGTCATGGACGCGCTCGGATTCTCGCACGCATGCACCGCCGGTTCCAATCCAGGGGCACGCTCGCATAGGTCGATGGCCGATGTCATTGCGAACTTACGCGCTTGGTGTGTAACGAAATTCCCGGCAAACGAATCCCAAGCGTGGGTAGTGGTCGCCCACCGCCGCGAACACCAGCCATCCGTCGAGCGCATGGCTGCCGCGTCTCGCAGTTGCCGAGCTATTCCAGGGCCGCGGTGGGATACATTTGAGCCAGCGCCTCGGCTCAATCAATGGTTAATCGCGCGCCTGGGATCAAGTCGGCGGCGATCCTGCCCACCTCGAAACCATGGCATTTGCACTAAAGCGAGCGCAACCAGAACCAGTCCGTGCACGATCGCGTAACGCTGCCAGCACAACGCTATCGGTGCGTAGTGCTGCCGGTCGGTACTGAGCAGAAACTGGATAGCGGCAAACTGCTGACCGTACTTGTCGATACGCTCAGCAAGACCGAAATACAGAAAGCCAGCGGCTATCGGCAGCGAGAGCGCAACTGCCAACCAACGGCTGCGCTGCCAACCAGCCGGTAACGGCGAAGCGAGCAAGGCAGCGCCAAGAAATAACACATAGAGCCAGGCACATAGCGCGGCGAAGGCCAAGGGTAGCGGCGCGGCCATCAATTCGGTGAGGTTGTCCGTAGCCGCATGGGCAACGATGACCCAATAGCCAAGTAACAGTACTGGTAGAGCCGCCCAATAATGCAACGCGCCCAGGTGTTTACCGCGCCAGCGCCGCACAGTTTGCGCCGCCAGATACAGCAGCGCGCCGGGCACCGCCGCCAAAACCATCCAACGTAAGCCCACTTCCCACTGACCGGGCCAATGCAGCAGAGGGAAGCCAACCATGTCGTGGAGGCTTTCCTCCGGAACCGCGGCGTTTAACAAACCAAAAACCAGCGCGCCGTAAAGCGCCAGCCCGAAGCTCAGTTGCGCGAACCGTGACAAACCGGGCGCCCGCCGGCGCGCAAGCCACACTGGCCAGGCCGCAAACCAGTAATACACCAATGCCAGTAAAACTGCCGAGCGCCACGCACTCTGCGGCTGGAGCAACTCGCGCAGGTTGTACGGCAATTGCGGACTATGGGCCGCGCCCCAGCAGGCGAGCGTCGCGCCGCCCAGCACGAACAAGGGCTGCCAGAAAAAGCCCGTTTCAACAGAGAGTACCTGGGGCGCACCATCGTTGTGGAGTTGGTCTGTCAAATCCTGTCCGGCAGGAATGCGACGTCGAGCTCGCAATAAGCGACGTACCAAACCATAGCCACTGAAGCCACCTAGCCAACCGAACAAGCCGTCGACCGTATCAGGCACTTTGTTTGGCAACATTACCTGCCCGAGTTCAACGAGCATGGGTGTCGCGATCAAGGTCAACATTGCCACGACAAACAACAAGCCGCGCCAGCGCCACGCTGAGCCCAGCACGCCCCATGCGAGTAAGCCGCCCAGTGGCGCAAAAAGCAGCATTTTGTGCAGCACCTCGGTAATGGCACGAAACTCCGAACCGATGTAATACGTCTCAAAAGGCACACGAAATACAAAGCCCAGGCGATCGCGGATAAAAGCACCGTCGCTGCGAAAATCGAACGGAAACCAGAACACTAGCAATATGACCGCCAGCCACCCCAATGCCAGCCCAAAAGGCAACCACAATCTCCAGGATGGCAGTGGCCCTCCTGTAGGTGCCTTGCGCGTCGCCACACGTGTGCCGACCCACAGCCCGAGCGCGGTGCCGAGCGCCGCAGTCAGCACGTCGGTCACGTCACTGAAGCGCGAGTAAACGAAGAACTGCATGGCCTCCAAAGCGCAGGCCATGAGCACGCTCAAGCGCCAGATTTGCAGCACACTGCGTGTGCCCGCGAGCCGCAACAGCAGTGCTACCGGCGCCCAGATTAAGACATCACTTGCCAACTCATAGGTCATCGCGCCCGCACCCGCAGGGAGGCTCGCAAAGGGCAGGAGATTGAGTCGACCCTCGCGCCACTTATGGAAAAGGTCGATAGGGTTGATGGTCAGATCGAGTGGCAGAACGTTGTACACCACCAGCCCGGCAAGATAAGTCCAGGCCAGCCGTTCAGCCAATTCCGTACGGGACTGAGCGCGCTGCCAGCTCTGCAGCCAAACCACAAAACGGCGCCCTGTAAGCCACCACAAACCGACTCCAATGAGTCCGCCCAAGGTTTCGGCCATGACGTCGTTTTGCGACACCGTGCGCGCCGGAAAAAAGATTTGAGTGAATTCGAGCGCCATGCTGAGCGCGGTGGCAGTAGGAATCAGCAGTAGCGTGGCGAACACTCGGCCAACGCGGCTTCCGCCAGCGGAAATCAGGCCCATCCACAGGTACGTCAATGGAATAAACAGCAATAAATTGGCGACCCAGTCGGCCCGCGAGCCAATTGCGAGGTGCAGAAAAGGAATTGCCGCGAAGCGCGCAAGCGCAACATCCCAGGGCAAGGCTTGAAAATGCAGCGGCACCAGGCTGCCGTAGATGACAAACGTGGTGTAAACCACGGCCGCCACTGCCAGCAGACGTCGCGGCACTGCCGACGATGGGGGGCGACCGCTCATGGCCGCCCGCCAGGGCGCGCTTTGCAGCTGGCCCATCCCAGCAATACGTTGCGACAGCCAGCGGCGATTTTTTGCGGCATCCTGCTTGAATTGGGCGTCTGTGCCGACACAGCTGCAGGTAAGGCCCAGGTCAGCGCAGGCCGCCGGCACAGCATCCGGCCCGCGCGCTGCCAGTCTGCAGGCGCTGGCCGATGGCCCATCCAGTCACGGGGCGCAAGCGGCCGTTCACAGTCTTGGCTTGACCCCACTCAACAACAATATTTCGTGTATCAATACTTGGCCAGGACCATTGCCCGGAATCAGCGTTTCAATCCGATACAGATAGCCGGGCAGATCATCGCTGACCACTACCGTATAGCGTTTGTCCGCGAATTTATCGAACAACTTACGTTTGGGATCTTTGGCATAGGGCACGAAGTTGATCTCGTGGCCGTTCCAGCTACGACCATCGAATCCGAAGGTAATCGGTTTGACTGTCGCCGCTTGGGCGAGCGCGAGTTTGATGGCGCGATGGAAATAGCGCCAGCGCTCACGCGCCTGGCCGTCGGGATCCGTGAGACGATTCATATTGGCCACATCGGCGTACAAGTAGTGACCAAGGAGCGGATTGACCGTCGAGTTTTCCATCGGCGTATGCTCGCCGAAAAAGAACCGCAGCGTGCCATTTTTGCTGCCATCGGCATTGAGTTTTTCAACGACAAGCTCGGCCTTGTCATCAAAATTGAGATCCGGTTCGAACGTTCCGGTCTTGTGAAACTGATACTCCAAGGTCACGGGCCGGGTGATGGCTTGCAATTGATCGGTCGTCCACATCCGGGTCTCAGCTTCCGAGATTTTTTCAGCGGGCGCCAAGCCTGCTTCGCCACCGGCCGCCAGACTCGATAGCGCCATCACCAGCGCTAGCCCCACCAGTGCAAGCGGCTTAATCATTGGCCTCGGCGTTTATATCGTCGACCACGAGGGGCAGCAGCGGCACGCCGAAGCTTGCAAGTATGGTGTCAATTTCGACTTGATTGTCCTTGAGCAATTGTTCGACCTGCGCTTTCCAGGACTTATCACCAAAACGCACGGCCATCGCTATCTGGAAGTCGAAGCGCAGGCCCGGTTCGTTGTGCAATGGAATAACACGAATCTGTTCGTCATTGATCTGTTTTGCGTAATAGCCAGCGATCGGTCCCCACACGAAAGTCAGATTGATTTTGTCCTGCATGAGGTCGCGTTCAATGATCTTGCCTGGCGTCTCATCCACATCGCCACTCATGCTCTGATAAGGCGTGGCGCGCTCCATGAGATCGTTCTGCGCCAGCCATTGGGTGGCGGCGCCCTTGTCCCACACACCGATGCGCAACGCGGCGCGCTGCGCGGGCGTGCTATTGAGCAGATCTTCCTGGGATTGAATGTAATCAAGCCCACGCCCTTTTACGTACACCATCGCCCACGCCGAGCGCATGTATGGACGCGTGGTCGCAGCCAGATCAAAGTGCTCGACGACGCTCAGGACCAGATCGCATTTATAGCTGCCATCCGGGGTCTCGTTGTTGGTCAGCGTATTGCGAATGAAGCCGATGCGCTGGGGAAACCAGACATAGGTGACCGGGACTCTCAGTTTGCGGCCGAACAAGGCCGCGATCTGGTTCTCGTAGCCCTGCAGGGCCTTGTTTGATGACGGCAGGCTGTTGGGATCAGCACAGACTTTCAGCGCGGTCCGCGGTTCATATGCAGCGTCTGCGTGACAAACCGCACTCACGACGACGGCCGCTATCAAGAGCGCCGCCAGTCTGAAACCGCGACAGGATTTGCGCGTGCCGCAGATTCCTTGCCAGGTGGCACCGGCCAGCATGAGCCCGGCTTACTCCGGGCTGGCGCCGGACGCCAAGGCCTCGTCCATTTTTTTGAGCGCGCGTTTGACCATGTTCTTGCCCACCTTGACGTTCTCCAGCGACGCGTCGAGGGCGGCTCGATTGTTTGGCGGACGAGCGTCGCCAACCACCACCACACCCACCATACCGCTGGTGATATGCGGATTGCATTTAAAAATCCACGCGCCCTCTTTGTCGACGGTCGCGACAAAATCTTCCTCACCGAGCTTTGAAGCCCACGGCTTTGCGCCCTCCGGAATCATGCCTTCGATGGTTTGTGTATCGTGGCCAATCATATTTTTGAAACGAATGGTGTCACCTGGCTTGGCAACAATTACCAGCGGGCGCCATTGGGTAACCACCGCTTGTATTACATGTTCGTCGGCTTGAATACTCGCCGCCAGACACATCAGACCCAGGCCCGTCACGACCGTCAACTTACCCATCTGAGCCAGACTCCCCTCGGATAAAATTAAATTTGAGATCGATGTAGCTATCGATAATGGAAATTAAACGACAGCCCGTGAATTCCTGCTGAATGCCGCAGCACTGCTGGCTATCGTCGGCAGCGAGTGAAATTTCTGGCCACCGTTATTGGTGCTTAGCGCAGAGGACAGGTGACGAACAAAACTCGACGTTCCTATGGGAACGTCGAGTTTCCTATTCGGCCGCTCGCACCGGTAGTGCCCGCCCTAGGGAAGCACCGGTATCAGGGCAGACTGAACACGCTCAACACACCACCGAGCCGCGTGTAGGTACTCAGGCCCTTGTAGGCACCCACCGCCCCGAGTCCCTCGGTCGCGTTGATGAGTCCGGCCGCCATGCCAATACCGGCCCAACCGCCAACACCCGACAACACG
>JANOXY010000200.1:0-2742 GCA_031418675.1 Pseudomonadota bacterium | reverse complement strand
CTTTCATTTCGATGACCGGCTCGGGGAATTCCATCTTCTCGAGGATGACAGGTTTCGCCGGATCGCACAGCGTATCACCGGTGCGCGAATCCTTGAGGCCAACCAGCGCCACGATATCGCCAGCATAAGCCTCGGAGATTTCCTCGCGGTTGTTGGCGTGCATGAGCACCATGCGGCCCACGCGCTCGGTCTTGTCGCGGGTCGAATTGAGCAGGGCAATGCCCTTGTGCAGGGTGCCGGAATAGACGCGGCAGAAGGTCAGAATGCCGTACTGGTCATCCATCAGCTTGAAGGCCAGCAGAGCCAGCGGCTCGGTGTCGGACGACACCCGCACGGTCTCCGCGCCGGTCTTGACATCGATGCCCTTGATCGAGGGCCGGTCAACCGGCGAGGGCAGATAGTCGACAACTGCATCAAGCAGCGGCTGCACGCCCTTGTTCTTGAAGGCCGAGCCACACAGAACCGGGAAGAAAGCCCCGTTGAGTACGGCCTTGCGGAGCAAGCGCTTGATCGTCTCGATCGAAATTTCCTTGCCGTTCAGAAAGTCTTCCGTAGCCTGCTCGTCGAGCTCGGCGCAGGCTTCCACCATCTCGGCGCGGGCTTGCACCGCAGAGGCCAAAAGTTCAGCCGGAATTTCTTCGTCATGGTAATTGGCGCCAAGCGCCTCGTTTTCCCAGATCACCGCCTTCATGCGGACGAGATCGATGAGGCCCTTGAATTCGGCTTCCGCGCCAATCGGCAACTGGATCGGCACCGGCTTGGCACCAAGACGCTCCTTGATGTCCTTGATGCACTGCTCGAAGCTCGCACCGGTCTTGTCCATCTTGTTGCAGAACACGATGCGCGGAACATTATACTTGTCGCCCTGGCGCCACACGGTCTCGGTCTGGGGTTCAACACCCTGGTTCGAGTCGAGCACGCAGACGGCACCGTCAAGCACCCGCAAGCTGCGCTCGACTTCGATGGTGAAGTCGACGTGGCCCGGCGTGTCGATGATGTTCATGCGTTTGCCCTGCCAATAGGCAGTGGTGGCGGCAGAGGTGATGGTGATGCCGCGCTCCTGCTCCTGCTCCATAAAATCCATGGTGGCGGCACCGTCGTGCACTTCGCCCATCTTATGGCTCTTGCCGGTGTAATAGAGGATGCGCTCTGTCGTCGTGGTCTTGCCGGCATCGATGTGAGCCATGATGCCGAAGTTACGATAGTCCTCGATGGCGTGGGCGCGGGCCATGTCTATAAGTTCCTGTATCTTTTACCAGCGGTAATGGGAGAAGGCGCGATTGGCCTCTGCCATCTTGTGGGTGTCTTCGCGCTTCTTCACCGCGGTGCCGCGGTTGTTGGCGGCGTCGATCAACTCGCCCGAAAGCTTGTCGACCATGGTGCTTTCATTGCGCGACCGGGCAGCGGCGATGATCCAGCGGATGGCGAGAGCCTGACGGCGCTCGGTGCGGACTTCGACGGGCACCTGGTAGGTGGCGCCACCAACGCGGCGCGAGCGCACTTCAACGGCGGGCGAAACGTTGTTCAATGCGTCGTGGAACATCTGGATCGGATCGGACTTGGCTTTCGCCTCCATCTTTTCCAGAGCACCGTAAACGATGCGTTCCGCAGTCGACTTCTTACCCTGCTCCATCACCGCGTTCATGAACTTGGTGAGAACAATGTCATTAAACTTCGGGTCCGGATTGACCTGACGCTTTTCAGCACTATGACGGCGCGACATGCGTTTCGTCCTTCGCTTTATAAAATTCCGTTCAAACTCTTTGCCTTAGTGAACCACTCGAAAGAGGTCACTTCGGACGCTTTGCACCGTACTTCGAACGGCGCTGACGGCGGGCAGACACGCCCTGCGTATCGAGCACGCCGCGGATGATGTGGTAACGAACGCCGGGAAGGTCCTTGACGCGGCCGCCGCGAATGAGCACCACAGAGTGCTCCTGCAGGTTGTGGCCTTCGCCCGGAATGTATCCAATGACCTCAAACCCGTTCGTCAGCCTGATCTTGGCAACCTTACGGAGCGCCGAGTTGGGCTTCTTTGGAGTTGTCGTGTAAACGCGGGTGCAAACGCCGCGCTTTTGCGGGCATGCCTCCATGTGACGCGACTTCTCGCGGTAGGTTTTCGGTGTCCGGGGTTTCCGGATCAGCTGTTGTATCGTCGGCATGCGCCTCGTCCATTCCTCGGGCCGGCCCGTCTTGCGATGGGCAAACGCCAAACTGAACCTGCCGAGCGCCGGTTACCCGGTGCCTGGCACGAAAAAACCAGAGGATCGATGCCCGCGCGATGCGCGTGCTGCGATCTTGGCTCCAAAAATGTTCTCTGCTTTCGAACAGTAGCGTTTAGGACCAACAATGCGCGTTAACGCGCGGAGGAGACCTACCACCTACCGTGAGAGTGAGCCGTCTATATACACAGGTTTAATGCCGGTCAACACTTCGTGCGCGCAAGGCCCGAAATAAATCCAATTTAGAGTGATGGCGTTCCGCCGCAGGGGCGAAAAACCGAACGCCTATCAACACAACGGCCGCCCAAATCGGGCGGCCGTTGCAGTTTCGAATATCAAGCCAAATGACCTACTCTGTCGCATCCGCCGGGCGGCGGCGGCGGCGGCCAGCCCCCGAACCATCACCATCCGGCCCCCCCAGCGACTTCTCTGAGGCTTCCTTGGTGTGCTTGGTGATGAGGTCGTCGCGCTTGGCGGCTTCCTTGCGCAGACGGCGTAGCATGCCGCCCGTGCCAGCCGG
>JANOXY010000199.1:0-7584 GCA_031418675.1 Pseudomonadota bacterium | reverse complement strand
TCACCTACAAGCTGTTCGCTGACCCACAAGGGCCCAGCGGCTGTGCGAGTTCGTCGGAGACAAAACGTGAGCTCACGTTCGCCACAACGAGTCAGCATGGATTGGTTGATCTCCTTGTCCTGGAAACGGGCATCGAAGAGACGCAGACGGCGGTGCACGACGCTTGTGAGATTGACGAGCATAAATCTGCTCAGCATTATGCGCTGCACTTTAATGGCGTTTCCTATGGGCTGCCGGCACTGCTGGAGCAGTGATAGGTTTGACAACTTCAGCGCTGCGCCAGCTGACGCAAATAACCTGGCGACGGTCCGAGCGCACGTCGGGCCCACTATCTGACTTTTAACTCCAAGGACACCTCCATTGAAATCACGCGCCGCTGTTGCATTTGCCCCGGGCAAACCATTGGAAATTGTCGAGATTGATGTCGCTGATCCCGCTGCGGGCGAAGTGCTGGTGAAGATCTCCCACACCGGTGTCTGTCACACCGATGCGTTCACCTTATCGGGGGAAGATCCGGAAGGCATTTTCCCGGCGGTCTTGGGTCACGAGGGCGCGGGTACCGTGGTTGCCTGTGGTGCTGGTGTCACCTCACTCAAGCCCGGCGATCACGTCATTCCGCTCTACACCGCCGAGTGCCGCGAATGTAAGTTTTGCAAGTCGGGCAAAACCAATCTGTGTCAGCGCGTGCGTGCCACCCAGGGCCAGGGTTTGATGCCCGATGGCACCTCGCGGTTTTCTTATCAGGGCAAACCCATTTTTCACTACATGGGCTGCAGCACCTTTAGTGAATATACGGTGGTCAACGAGATCTCGCTGGCCAAAATCAATCCCGCCGCGCCCCATGGCAAGGTCTGCCTGCTCGGTTGTGGTGTGACGACCGGCATCGGCGCCGTACACAACACCGCAAAGGTCCAGGCCGGTGACAACGTTGCCGTATTCGGTTTGGGCGGCATCGGTCTGGCGGTGGTGCAGGGCGCCCGTCAGGCCAAGGCCGGGCGCATCATTGGCATCGATACCAACCCGAGCAAGTTCGAGCTGGCTAAATCCATGGGCGCCACCGAGTGCATCAATCCCAAAGATTTTGACAAACCCATCCAGGAAGTGATCGTCGCCATGACCGATGGTGGCGTGGAATTCAGCTTTGAATGCATAGGCAACGTCAACGTCATGCGCGCCGCGCTAGAGTGCTGCCACAAAGGCTGGGGCGAAAGCATCATCATCGGTGTGGCTGGCGCAGGACAGGAAATCTCAACCCGTCCTTTTCAACTGGTCACCGGCCGTGTCTGGCGCGGTAGCGCGTTTGGTGGTGTGAAGGGACGCACGCAGTTGCCGGGCATGGTTGAAGACGCCATGGCCGGGCGCATCGACCTCGATCCCTTTGTTACCCATACCATGCCATTGGAACGTATCAACGAGGCCTTTGATCTCATGCACGACGGCAAGTCGATACGTACGGTCATTCATTTTTAGGAGCCCGCGCTGTGCAACGACTCGAACAGCACGCATGTTTTGGCGGGTTCCAGGAAGTCTGGCGTCATACATCCAAGACCCTGGCTTGCGACATGCAGTTTGGCATTTACCTGCCACCCCAGGCAGCACAGCAGCGCTGCCCGGTGCTCTATTGGCTGTCGGGTTTGACCTGCACCGAGCAGAATTTCATTACCAAAGCCGGAGCACAACGCTACGCGGCGGAACACGGGCTGATACTCGTTGCGCCCGAAACCAGTCCGCGTGGTGACCATGTGCCCAATCACGACTCCTATGCGCTGGGGCAAGGCGCGAGTTTTTATGTCAATGCCACCCAGGCACCGTGGTCACAGCACTTCCGGATGGAGGACTACATCACTGCCGAGTTGCCGGCACTGATCGAGCAGCATTTTGCCGCGACGGACACCCGCGCGATCTCGGGCCACTCCATGGGGGGCCATGGCGCCCTGGTGCTGTCCTTGCGGCACCCCGGACGCTATCGCAGCGTTTCTGCGTTTTCGCCCATCGTTGCGCCTGCGCAAGTGCCATGGGGACAACAGGCGCTGGCTTTGTACCTGGGGCCGGACCCCGCGGCCTGGTTGGCCTACGATGCCGTGGCCCTGGTCGCCCAGGCCAAAGAGCGCTTGCCGTGGTTGGTGCACCAGGGACTGGCCGATGAGTTTTTGCCGGAGCACCTGCGTACGGACTTGCTGGAGCAAGCCTGCCAGCGTGCCGCCCACCCGCTCAGCCTGTATCGGGTGGAAGGCTACGATCACAGTTACTACTTTGTGAGCTCGTTCATGCAGGAACACATCGCTCACCACGCCCGCGCTTTGCTGACGTGAGCCGACAGATATTGAAAGAGGATTGATCACATCGCGCTGGTGAGCCTCACCAGCACTGCGCTGCGCCCGCGACGGCCCTATACTGGCGGTAGATGAAGATACCTGCCAACCTTCAACCCCTGATCGACGACGGCGTCATCGATGAAGTGATTCGACCCCTGCGCAGTGGCAAGGAGGCATCGATATTCATCGTGCGAGCCGGCGGCCAGCTGCGATGCGCCAAAGTTTATAAAGACCTGCGGCAGCGTAGCTTTCAACAACGCGCCCAGTATCAGGAGGGCCGTCGTGTGCGCAGCTCGCGCCAGGCACGCGCCATGGGCGGCAGCACGCGCTTCGGGCGCAAGTTGCAGGAAACCGCCTGGAAAAGCGCAGAGGTCGACGCGCTGGTGCACCTCGCCCATGCCGGGGTGCGGGTGCCACAAACCTATGGTTTTTTCAGCGGCGTGCTGCTGATGGAATTGATAGTCGGCCACGACGGTGAGATTGCCCCCGATCTCGGCGAGCTCGATCATCCACCCCAACAAGCGCGCGACTATCACCGATTTTTAATCGGCCAGATTGTGCGCATGCTGTGCGCCGGTCTGGTGCATGGTGATCTCTCTGAATACAACGTGTTGGTCGGCGTCGACGGACCGGTGATTATTGATCTGCCGCAAGTGGTCAGTGCCGCAGGTAATAACAATGCGCGCGCGATGTTATTGCGCGACGTGAATAACATCACCGCAACCCTGGGGCGCTTTGCGCCTGAGCTCTTGAGCACACGATATGGCGAAGAAATGTGGGCCCGCTTCGAACAGGGTGAGCTGCTACCGGACAGCGTATTGACCGGCAATTTTATCGACGACGAACGCAGTGCCGACCTCGCCGGCACCTTGGCAGCCATCGAAGATGCGCGGGAAGAGGCGCAGCTGCGCCAGGCCGGGCGTGTCGCCGCCGCTGCGCCTGACGAACATCCAGCCCTGAGCGCACGCTATTCGCAACGCGATCCCGGTGTTGGGGATTGAGCGTGCCACCGCGCAGCGTGCATGAAACACCGCACGCTCATCGCGCAGTCCCTCACGCCGGATCAGGAGTCCCTGAGCTTAAGTCTTGAAGAGGGCCATCACGTCGTGCGCGTGCGTGGCGAGGTATTGATGTCCAGTCGCGTCAGCGGCTCCGAACAGGCGCTGGCCAGGCTCGCTTTTGCGGATGCGGGCGACGGCCAATTCAGGCGCGTTTTAGTCGGTGGTCTTGGCATGGGCTTCACCTTGCGCGCGGTGCTGGACGAGCTCGACAGCGCGGCGCGGGTCGAGGTTCTCGAGCTGCTAGCGCCGGTCGTGGCATGGAACCGCGGCCCCCTGGCCGCCTACGCCGCGCGGCCATTGGATGACCCGCGGGTTGAAATCACCGTGGCAGACGTGTTGGCGCACCTCACAGGGGTCGCCCCTGCCTTTGATGCGATTGTCCTGGATGTCGACAACGGGCCCGAAGCCTTCACCGTCGCGGCCAATCACCGGCTCTACACGCCAGCCGGCCTCGCCGTTTTGTATGCTGCGCTGCGCGAGGGTGGCGTGATGGTGTTGTGGTCAGCGTTCAGGAGTCCGCGTTTTGAGCGCCTGCTGCGCGCTGCGGGTTTCAACACCACGAGCGTGACCGTGCGCGCACGCGGGGCCGTCGGCAAGGGCGCTAAACACACCCTGTTCAAGGGGACTCGCCCGCGCGCTTCAAACTGACACTGCCACCCCGGCGATCTAGGACCGTGGTCGAGTCGCATCCCCCGTTAGGTGTACTAGTAACCTGCGTCGATAGGGCTTACCGTCATCTCTGCGTCGGTGAGACGCATTAGCCTCGCTATCCAAGCACGCTCACCGCCGTTCCGCATCAAGGCTCACAATGGGGAGACGTTTCATGCAAGCAGTGATCGCCAAGGGCTGTATCTCAGCCGATTCACACATCGTTGAAGCTCACGACACCTACCGTGCGTATATCGAACCGCGTTATCGCGACCGTGCGCCACACATTGCGAGCGACGACAAGGGCAACGATATCTACGTCATCCCCGGTATGACCGATCGCATTCCGCTCGGCCTCGTAGCCGGCGCAGGGGTGTCGGCCCAGGATCTCAAGCAGCGCCGTGAGGGTACGCGTTTTTCGGATATCCATCGCAGCGGTTCCGATTCAAGCTTTCGCGTCGCCGATCAGGAACGCGATGGTGTTGCGGGCGAAGTGCTCTATGCATCGGTGGGCATGGTGCTGTGCAATCACCCTGACTTTGACTACAAGGACGCTTGTTTCACGGCCTATAACCGCTGGCTGGCAGAGTACTGCGCCGGCGCGTCCGATCGCCTGTTCGGGCTTGCCCAGACTGCTGTGCTTTCCGTCGATGGGGCGATTGCTGATGTGCGGCGCGCGCGGGCCATGGGTTTTGTCGGCATGATGATGCCGGGCAACCCGCAGCACGAAGACTACGATCACGCGATGTACGACCCGTTATGGGAATGCTGCGCCGATCTGAAGATGCCGATCTGCTTTCACATCCTGACCTCCAAGGGCTCCGATGTGAACACCGTGTTTCAGGGCGCACGTGGCAACAAGATCAACGGCTTCATGAACATCATCCGCGGCATCCAGGACATCATCGGCTTGTTTGTGCTCGGTGGTGTGTTTGAGCGTCATCCGGGACTAAAAATGGTCTGCGCAGAAGGCGACGCCGGATGGTTGCCACACTACATGTATCGGATGGACCATGCTTACGATCGGCATGGTTATCACATGGAAGCACGCGGTCTCTCACGTATGCCCAGTGACTACATCCGCGAGAACATCTACTTCACCTTCCAGGATGATTGGGTAGCGTTCAAAACCGCCAACGAGATGAATCCACGGCGTCTCGTCTGGGCCAACGATTTCCCGCACAGCGATGCCACCTGGCCAAATTCGCAAGCCCTGTTGGCCACCCATACCCAGTGTCTGAACGACGAACAACGGCGCTGGATTCTGCGCGAGAACGTCAAAGAACTATTTCAACTGCCCTGTTGAGATAGCGCATCGCGCAGATCGGGTCGGCGTCCGCCGGGTCCGCGGCGGACGCCAGCCGCCGTCGCAAGTGAGCACAGCGCTGGCTGTTAGGGGCGGGCTTCAGCTGTCAGCCGCAAGCAATACAGGGCCGCTACCCACAGCATGCTTGCGGCCATCCCATAGATCACATCACTCGGGTAGTGCACCTGCAGGTACAGGCGCGACAGTGCGACGCTCAAAACCGTCACGAGCAACAGGCCAATGACAGACGTGCGAGTGCGCTCACCGGAACGTAATACCCACGCGCAGGCGAAGGCCGTGATCTGAGCGGCGTGAGCACTGGGGTAGCTGCCATCGGTCGGCAGCGTGATGAGCGCATCGAACAATTCCGGACGTGGACGGGCGACCAATAACTTGGCGCTTTGAACCGCGATCCAGGTAAAACAGAGAGCGAGGGGCACAAACCAGCGTTGCAGGAAGTGGCTGGCCCGCTGGTCGCGCAGTGCAAATACAATCGCCACTGGCAGCAGCACATAAAACGATCCCGCCCAGGTGACGAGCGCGAAAAAACTATCGAGGGCCGGGCTGCGCATGGCGTGTAACGCACTGAGTACCGCGATATCCGCGGGCAGGGCGCGACAAACCCCCGTTCCGCAGATCTGCAGGGCGCCCACTTTGAGCAGGGCCAAGCCCGTCAAAGCGAACAAGAGCGCCATCCTCAAGCTGGTTTTACTCACCCGCTCTCACCCACCTGCGGCTCGAGCGCGCAGATTCAGATCTTGATATGCGCCCAGCGCTGAGCGCGCCAATAAGCAGCGAAGATCAGCGCCTGTACGCAGCGGTATACCACCTGCGAGGCCCAGATGGCGGTCAGGCCCAGACCGAAGAAAGGGCCAATCAAGTAGGCCAGGGGCAGGAATAACAACCATTGACTGGCGATCGTTGTCAGCATGACGCGGCGCGTGTCGCCGGCACCCAGCAGGGCATTTTGCAGCACCGTGCCCACCGCTTCGAACACCATACTCAACCCGATTAAACGCAGCGGCCACAGGGCAACCTCCAAGGTCTCGGGCTTCAGGCGATAGATGCTGGTCAACACCGCCTCAGGCGCGATAACCATGGGCAGACCGAGCAGGCCCATCACCACTAGCGCGACCTTGACAACATCCCAGGCCCAGCGTGAAGCATCGCGCACTTCGTTGCGCCCCAGGGCCTGGCCCACCAGGGTGGCGGCCGCGAGACCAAAGCCCATGCCCGGCAGAAACGCCACCAGCATGACGTTCATGAGGACGTTGGCGGCTGCCACTTCGGCCGTGCCGATATGGCCGACTATCCAGAACAAGGCGAGGAATCCGGCCGAGAAGAACATCTGCTGCACACCACTGGGTAACGACAGCTGGACCAGACGTCTGATGTCGTCGCGGCAGGGCAGGTTCTTCAAGAACCCGTACTCACGAGCCCAACGCAGACCGAGCCAGAAATAGATGGTTGTGCCAAATCCCAGTGCGATGGCGGAGGAATAGGCCGCACCACGTACGCCCAGAGCCGGTGCGCCAAAATGGCCGAATATCAACACGTAGTTCAGCAAGATGTTGAGCACGTGCATCGCAATCAAGGTCATCATGTACAGGCGCGTCAGATCAACGGCGTTCCAGTAGCCGCGAAACGAGAAGTTCATGGCAACAAAAATGATCGCTGCCGAGCGGATCTGGAGATAGGGCACCCCCAGTGCGATGACGTCGGGATCGTTGTTGATATAGGGATACAGATGGGGAATGAGCAGATAAAGCGCGACCGAGAGCAGCGGAGCGACGAGTGCGATGATGAGCAGCGCGGCGTTCAGGAAAGCGCCGGTCTCGCTCAAACGCCCCTGGCCTTTGCGTCGCGCCGCGGACGCCTGCACACCGGTGGAGAGACCAAGAATGATGGATTGGGCGAGGAACAGGATGAAACCGCCATAACCCACCGCCGCCAGTGCCGCATTGCTATTGGGCAGGCGACTGACCATCGCGGTATCCACCAGATTCAGGACATTCTGCGACACCATGCCGGCGATCACCGGCATCGCCAGATTGAGTATCCGTTGCAGCCGCAGTTTTTCTAGCAAGTGAGGATGCTTTTCAGGCTAGGGAAGTGCCGACTCGGTGGCGCGCGGCGCGCGCATTCTACACTAGCTGGGCCGGGGGACCTGGCTGCCGCGCCGTCGCGATGGTGGATGCTCGCTGACCGACTCAATCGGTTTACCCAAGTTGTCCTCAACGAAGCGCACGAAGTC
>JANOXY010000198.1:0-3812 GCA_031418675.1 Pseudomonadota bacterium | reverse complement strand
CTCGCCCGGCTCGGCGCGCAAGTTACGCGCTGGATAGACGATAGGGCGTGTCCATCGACCTCATCCGCCCGCAATCCCCTGCAACTCGCCATTGAAGCGCTTGACGAGGACAAGCACCGCGAAACAATGCCGCCAAGCGCCGCGCAGTGCCTAGCCTTACTCAAGGGCATCGATATTCTGATCTGCGATGCACCCAATGCGTTCATCGCCCACTACGGCGCGCTCGCAACGCTGCGCGCCCAGCTGCCACAGCTGATCGTCGCCATCGTCACACCCTTCGGCCTCACGGGGCCCTACGCTGATCTGCCGGCCACCACCCTCGATGCCCAGGCAATAAGTGCCGTGGCGTGGTCACTGGGCGAACCTGGGCGCGCGCCGCTCACGTTGCCGCCGGGTGTGACCGAGCATCAGGGTGGTGCGATGCTGGCAGCGGCTTGCCTGCTGTCGATGAACGCGCGCGACGCCAGTGGCAGCGGCCAACTGGTCGACATCGCGCTGGCCGATGTGCTCGCCACCTATGTTGCCGGCAATGCACGGCTCTACATCCACCACGGTCTGCAATGGCAGCGTAATGGGCGCCGACCGTTTGGTTCCGGTGGTGCTTATCCCTATGCGATCCTGCCGTGCAAGGACGGTGCGGTGTGTGTCAGCGGGCGTACGCGGGAAGAATGGAACCGCCTGGTGCAGGTGATGGGTAATCCCGCCTGGGCATCGCAGCCGCGCTATCAGGATCTGCGTTCCATGGGTAAACACTATCCCGAAGAAGTGGATGCGCTGGTGATGCCCTGGTTCGCACAACACACCATGGCGGAACTCGAAGCGCTCGCCCTCGAACACAATCTGATCGTGTCCCCGGTGCGCAGCTGTGCCGACGTGCTGGCCACCGAGCATTTTGTGACGCGCGGATTTTTAAAGCCTGGTCGGGTGGCCGGGCGCACTGTGCAGGTGCCGGGCCGGCCCTATCGCGTGGTCGAAAAACGCCACGAAAAAAGCGCGGACATCGCACCGTCTTTGTTGTGCGGCCCGGCGCCGCGTGTTGCCACCACCGCGCCAAGCGCACCACCGCTTGCCGGTATGCGGGTTCTGGACTTCGGTTGGGTATGGTCAGCGCCATGGGTCAGCACCATGCTGGCCGAGCTCGGCGCCGAGGTCATCAAGGTCGAACATGCCGCGCGCCCCGACAACCTGCGGCTGGCCGGGCGCATTTTTCGCGACGGGCAACTGGTGGAAGGGTCCAGCCGTGAAATGTCGCCGATGTATCACCAGATCAATCACGGCAAGCTCGGCATCACACTCAACGCCAAAGAACCGCGCGCGCGAGCCTTATTGGCCCGTCTGGTCAGCATCAGTGACATTGTGATCGAAAACATGTCGCCGGGTTCGATGGAGCGCAATGAGCTTGGTTACGAGCAGCTGCGTAGCCACAATCCGCGCCTGGTGATGCTGGCGATGTCCTCCGGCGGGCAGTTTGGCGCACTCTCGACCATGCGCGGTTATGCGCCGACGATTTCGTCCTTTGTTGGCCTCGAAGGTCTGATCGGTTATCGCGGCGAGCAGCCCATAGGCGCACTCAACTTCGGGCTGGGCGATCCCAATGCCTCGGTACATGCCTTGCTGCCGCTGCTGGCGGCGTGGCGCCGCGCGCGGGCCAGTGGACAGGGCTGTTATATCGACCTGTCCCTGCTCGAAGCCCTGGCCGGCACGCTGCGTCCTTATCTGCTCGATGCACAGATCCACGGCAAACAACCGGCCATGCCTGCCAACGGTCATCCCGCCATGGCACCCCATGGCATCTATCCCGCGCGGGAAGATGACGCGTGGCTGAGCATTGCCATCGCCAACGATGTGTTATGGCAGGCTTTCACGCGCCTGGTGCCCGACGCGCCGTGGGCGCAGCAATCGTGTTACTTCCATGCGGCGGGCCGGCTAAGCGACGCGGTCGCTTTGGATGCCGCACTGGCGGCGTGGACTAGCGAACAAGCGCGCGACTCCCTGGTGACACGTTTACGCGGGGCGGGCATTGCCGCTTCGCCGGTGTTGTCGGTCGAGGAACAGTGGTGCGATCCCCATTTTGCCGCGCGTGCCATCAAACATCGCGTCAGCATTCCCACCTACGGCGAAGAAGATTTGTTCTGCGCGCCGTGGCGCTTCTCGGATTTTGCACCGCGCATCACGCGCTGTGGACCGGGCACCGGCGAGCACAATGATTATGTCTTCGGCGAATTATTGGCGCTGCCTGCCGCGGAGATAGCCGAACTGAAAAGCGCCGGCGTCATCGCCTGAGCAGCACAGCAAAAACCATGAGCGAGCACGATAGCCACAACCCCCCGCACGACCCGTCACAAACACCGGCGCTGTGGCCGGGTGCGCTGGAGGAGGCGCGCAGTCTGATCGGCATAGACCTGCGGCGCAGCGGTCAGAGCTGGAATACCGAGGCCTCGCCCGACGCCGTGCGCCACTTCTGCTGGGGTATTGGTGACGATAATCCATTGTTCTGTGACCCGGCCTACGGCGCCGCTACACGTTGGCAAAGTGGCCTCGCGCCCGGCTGTTTTTTATATACCGTTGATACCACGGTGGTGGCACCCAAGCTGCGGGGCATACAGTGGTTATACGGCGGCACCGACTGGGAATGGTTTGAACCCATACGTCATCGCGACAGCTTCACGGTGCGCGCCCGTCTGCTCGATGCGGTGGAAAAACGCGGCGCCAAAGCACGCGCTTTCATCATTCAGACCGGCGAGGTGCTGTATACCAATCAGCACGGGCGTCTGGTGTGTCGTGCGCTGGGCAATACCGCGCGCACGCCGCGGGCCAAGGCCGAGGGTGGTCTGAAATATGAGCCGCGTGAAACCCACCACTACAGCGCTGAAGAGCTCGAGCATCTGGCCCATGCCATCGAACGCGAAGAACTGCGGGCGGCGCTGCCGCGTTATTGGCAGGACGTGACGGTTGGCGATGCCTTGCAACCGATGTTGAAGGGGCCACTCAACATCACCGACATGATCTGCTGGTATTCAGGCGGTGGTCACAGTTATCAGGCCCATCGCCGCGCCCACATGCACAGGCAACGCCATCCGGCCGATGCATTTGTGAACACCGAGACCGGTGCCCAGGACAGTGCTGCGCGCGGCCATACCGAAGGCAAGATGGCGCGCGAAGTGGGTATGCCGGGCGGTTACGACGTTGGCACTCAACGTATCTCTTGGCTCGGCCAGTTGCTCAGCAACTGGATGGGGGACGATGGCTTTGTGCGCAAACTCTCGGCCAGTCTGCGCCGGCCGAATATTTTTGGTGATGTCTCGTGGTGCAAAGGGGTGGTGGTCGACAAGCGCATGGAAGAGGGCGCCCATGTTGTCGATATCGAGCTGGCAATCGTCAATCAACTCGATGAAACCACCACCACCGGCAGCGCCGTCGTCGCGCTACCGAGCCGTTGAGCGAACCTTGCCCCGTGGCTGACGAACACCTGTTGAGTGGCATACGGATCCTCGACCTGACCCGCGTCCTGGCCGGCCCCATCTGCACGCGCCTGTCTGTAGGTGCGAATTTATTCGCACATTCGAGGCCGCGTATCGCGTGGGAGCGCGTTATTGAATGTGCGAATAAATTCGCACCTACAGGTTGCCGGCTTCGATTGGCGGCAATGTGGCGCCGCGTCAACGATCGCGTGCGATCAGCACACCTGCGCTGGCAAGCGCGGCGATGCGCGGCGGATCGTAGTCAAGCAACCGCGACAACACCGCGCCATTGTGTTCACCGAGCCAAGGCGCCACCAGCTCCGGACGCTCAGGCTGGGCGGAAAAACGCGG
>JANOXY010000197.1:0-17847 GCA_031418675.1 Pseudomonadota bacterium | reverse complement strand
GGTAATGGTCTTGTTCCTGTTTGTGGTCATGATGCTCGACATCAATTTGACGGTGCTGCGCGAAGGTTTTGCCCGTTATCTGCCACTGGCGGCTATCGTCGCGCTACTGATGTTCGTTTTCATCGGGCTGGTCATCAAGCGTGAGCATTTTGGTCTCGAGAAGGCCGCAACGGAAATCGCTCACGCAGCGGACTACAACAATACGCGTGAACTCGGTCTGGCGCTTTATACCCAATACATATGGCCCTTTGAGATTGCATCAGTCGTTCTGCTGGTCGCGATCATCGCGGCTATCGCGTTGACCTTACGTCACACCCGCCAAACCAAGGCACCCAAGCCTGAAAAGCAGGTGGCGGTGCGCCGCGAGGACCGCGTACGGCTGGTCAAGGTCAAAGCCGAGCAACAGGGTTGAGGGGAACGACGTGTTGACTCTTACCCATTTTCTGACGGTAGGCGCCATTCTATTCAGCCTGTCCGTGGCCGGTATCTTCATCAACCGCAAGAACGTCATTGTGCTGTTGATGTGCATCGAGTTGATGCTGTTGGCAGTGAATATGAACTTCATCGCCTTTTCCCATTTTAATGGCGATATCGCCGGGCAGATCTTCGTGTTTTTCATTCTGACCGTGGCGGCCTCCGAAGCCGCGATCGGACTCGCGATCCTGGTGGTGCTGTTCCGCAACCGCAATTCGATCAACGTCGAAGACCTCGACACCATGAAGGGCTGATGACCGTGCCTACCTCGCCAGCCTTTCAGCCACGCAGTCCTGGAAAGCCACATGGGTAATCTGCTTCTCGCTATCGTTCTCCTACCGCTGGGCGGTGCGCTGCTCGCTGGCCTGTTCGGGCGGCAGATCGGACGCAGTGGCGCACACTGGGTAACAAGTGGTGCCGTCGGCCTGTCGTTTATTCTGTCTCTGCTGGTATTCAAGAAAATCGTGCTGGCTGGCGAGCCGACCTACAACGCCAATCTTTACACCTGGCTGTCGACTGCGGGGATCGATTTTCATGTTGGTTTCCTGGTCGACCAGTTGACGGCGACCATGATGGTGACCGTCACCTTCGTCTCGTGGATGGTCCACATCTACACCATCGGCTATATGCACGACGACCCCGGCTACCAGCGCTTTTTCGCCTATATCTCGCTGTTCACCTTCAGCATGCTGATGCTGGTGATGGCGAACAACTTCCTGCAGTTGTTTTTTGGCTGGGAAGCGGTGGGTTTGGTGTCTTATCTATTGATCGGATTCTGGTATACGCGTCCGACCGCCATTTACGCCAATCTCAAGGCTTTCCTGGTCAACCGCGTCGGTGATTTCGGCTTTCTGTTGGGTATCGCTGCGGTGCTGATGTACACCGGCACCCTCGATTACACAGCGGTTTTTGAGGCGGCGCCTGGGCTGAAGGACGTCACGGTTACGCTCCTCGAGGGTCACGAATGGTCGCTCATGACGCTCATCTGTCTGTTGCTGTTCGTCGGTGCCATGGGCAAGTCCGCGCAGTGGCCTCTACACGTGTGGTTGCCCGACTCCATGGAAGGACCGACGCCGATCTCGGCGTTGATCCATGCGGCGACCATGGTTACCGCTGGCATCTTTATGGTGGCGCGTATGTCGCCGCTGTTCGAGATGTCGACGACTGCTTTGTCGGTGGTCTTGGCGATCGGCGCGATTACGGCCTTTTTCATGGGCTTGCTGGGGCTGGTGCAAAACGATATCAAGCGCGTGGTTGCCTATTCCACGTTGTCCCAGCTCGGCTATATGACCGTTGCGCTCGGTGCCTCGGCCTATAGTGCGGCAATCTTTCATCTGTTTACTCACGCCTTCTTTAAGGCGCTGCTGTTCCTGGCCGCGGGCTCCGTCATCATTGGTATGCACCACGAACAGGATATGCGCCACATGGGCGGCTTGAAAAAGCACATGCCCATTACTTACTGGACCAGCCTGATCGGTACGCTTGCTCTGATTGGTTTTCCAGGTTTTGCGGGATTTTTCTCCAAAGACGCCATCATCGAAGCGGTCGAGCTATCAAGCAATCCTGTGGCGCAATACGCCTACTGGGCAGTGCTCCTGGGTGTTTATGTCACGGCGCTCTATTCGTTCCGTTTGGTGTTTATGGTCTTCCACGGTAAGGAACGCATGGACCATCACACCGCCGAACACCTGCACGAATCTCCGGCTGTGGTTACCGTGCCGCTGATGGCGCTGGCGGTGCCTTCGATGGTGATCGGCGCGCTCGGCGTTGGCAGTATGGTGTTTGGCGATTATTTCGGTAACAGCATCGTCGTGGCCCACGAGCACGATGTGCTCGGGCACATGGCCGAAGAATTCCACGGTGTGATGCCGTTTATTACCCACGGTCTAACCCAGCTACCTTTTATGTTGGCCATGGCCGGCGTGGTAAGCGCCTGGTTTTTGTATCTGCACAGCCCCGGCACCCCCGCCAAAATCGCCTCGACCTTCGCCCTGGTGCATAGAGTTCTGCTCGATAAATATGGTTTCGACCGGTTCAACGAATGGTTCTTCGCTGGCGGGTCGCGTGGAGTTGGTCGTTTGTTGTGGAAAGTCGGCGATGTGGCACTGATCGACGGCTTGCTGGTCAACGGCTCGGCGCGCGCCATCGGCTGGTGGGCTGGTGTGGTGCGCGGGGTCCAGACCGGTTACCTCTATCACTACGCGTTTGCCATGATTATCGGCCTGCTCGTTCTGCTCGGCGTATTTGTGCACGGGGTGTTGTCGTGACCCACTCCAAACCGAGTATCCATCGAACCGCTGAAAGTGTGAGCCCGCATGAGCGCTGATCTGCCGCTGCTGAGTATCGCCATCTGGCTGCCGATAATCGGTGGGCTGTGGGTCATCTTTGGTCCGCGGCGGGCCCGTGATGTCGCCGTGCGGAACGACTCGATGTTGTTTGCCATCGCGAGCTTCGTGGCGTCCGTGCTGCTCTGGCAGAACTTCGACAACAGCAACGGCGGCATGCAGTTGGTCGAGCGCCTTGCCTGGATCAAACCCTTCAACATCGAATACGCGCTAGGCATCGACGGTTTGGCGCTGCCGCTGATTCTCCTCACCACGTTCACTACGGTGCTGGTAGTGCTGGCGGGCTGGGTCGTCATCAAAGATCGCTTAAGCCTCTACATGGGCAGCTTCCTGTTGCTCGAAGGCTTGATGAATGGGGTGTTTGCGGCGCAAGACGCCGTCCTTTTTTATATTTTCTGGGAGGCCATGCTGATCCCGATGTTCCTCATCATCGGTATCTGGGGCGGACCAAAGCGTGTATACGCCACGATCAAGTTTTTTCTCTACACGTTCATGGGCTCGGTGTTCATGCTGGTGGCATTGCTCTACCTGT
Organism: Pseudomonadota bacterium; assembly: GCA_031418675.1. GTDB lineage: Bacteria > Pseudomonadota > Gammaproteobacteria > JADJYF01. The sequence goes on along the minus strand of JANOXY010000197.1, from coordinate 14,496 downwards.
ATAACAAGGCGGGCAGTTTTGCCATACCGGCGCTGCACCAGGTGGCGCTAACGCTTGGCGAGCAGCAATGGATCTTCATCGCATTCCTGCTGGCCTTTGCGGTCAAAATCCCGATGTGGCCAGTACATACTTGGTTGCCGGACGCTCACGTCGAAGCGCCAACGGGCGGCTCGGTTGTACTGGCCGCCATCATGCTGAAGATGGGAGGTTACGGTTTTCTGCGCTTCAGCATGCCCATCGCACCCGACGCATCTGCGTCGCTGGACTGGCTCATGATCGGTCTGTCTTTGACGGCAGTGGTGTACATCGGTTTTGTCGCGCTGGTGCAGCAGGACATGAAGAAGCTCATCGCCTATTCCTCGATTTCGCACATGGGTTTTGTCACGCTAGGAATGTTCATCGTGTTTCAGGTGGCCGCAGCGACCGGTGACTGGCACCACAGCGCAGCGGGCATTTCGGGCGCGATGGTGCAGATGATTTACCACGGCTTTATTTCGGCGGCGATGTTCCTCTGTGTTGGCGTGCTTTACGACCGCATGCACTCCCGCCAGATCGGCGACTACGGCGGCGTGGTCAATACCATGCCCGTGTTTGCCGGTTTTATGATGTTGTTTTCCATGGCCAACGCTGGCCTGCCAGGCACATCCGGATTTGTCGGCGAGTTCCTGGTGATTGTGACGGCCTTCAAGGCCAATTTCTGGTATGCCTTTTTTGCCTCTGTAACCCTGATCGTGGGCGCCGCCTATACGCTATGGATGTATAAGCGCGTGATATTTGGCGAGGTGGCCAATGCCCATGTGGCGGAACTTCAAGATATTGACGGCCGCGAACGCCTGATCTTGCTGACCTTGGCGGTGGTCGTGCTTGTTTTTGGCCTGTGGCCGGCGCCGCTGTTTGACATGATGAATGCCAGTGTCGATCAGTTGATTACGCAGATCTCGCACTCGAAACTACCCTGAGGCCGCCTGCGATGGACGAGATCTTCACTGTACTACCCGAAGCGACCATGGCAGGTCTGGCCTGCTTGGTGCTGCTCGTCGAAGTGTTCCGCGCGCCGAGCAACCGCGCACTGACGTTCTGGGCGGCAGCGATTTCTGTCATCGTCGTGCTGGCTGAGCTTGCTACGTGGTTTCCGGCTGCGACTGTCACGGTCTTTCACGGCACCTACCGCGCCGATGTGATGTCCTCAGTGCTGAAAGCCTTCCTGATGGTCATCGTGCTGCTGTCGTTTTTTTACGCGCGTGACTACTTCGAACGTCGTGGTCGCAACCTGCCGGAGTTTTACATTCTGGGTCTGTTTGCCACGCTCGGTATGATGGTCTTGATCTCCGCTCACAACCTGCTGACGGTCTACCTCGGTCTTGAGCTGTTATCACTGTCGATGTACGCGATGGTGGCAATGGATCGCGATTCGCCGTCGGCGTCGGAAGCGGCCATGAAATATTTTGTACTCGGCGCCTTGGCCTCAGGCATGCTGTTGTATGGTATGTCGATACTGTACGGTGTCTCCGGTACTCTGGACCTGACGACCCTCGCGACCCAAGTAGCGGGCGGCAAGTCCCACTTGCTGTATACCTTTGGCCTGGTATTTGTGCTCATCGGTCTGGCCTTTAAGCTCGGTGTAGTGCCTTTCCATATGTGGGTGCCCGACGTTTACCACGGTGCGCCGACGCCGGTTACCTTGTTTATCGGCTCTGCGCCTAAGCTCGCGGCTTTTGCCATGGCCATTCGATTGCTCACCGACGGTCTCGCTGGCCTGGCGTCCGAGTGGCAGATGATGCTGGTGTTGTTGTCTGTCGCTTCGATGGCCATAGGTAACCTGGTTGCCATCGCCCAGACCAACATGAAACGCATGTTGGCCTACTCTACGATCTCCCACATGGGCTTCCTGCTGCTTGGTTTGCTCTCGGCCCGCACTGGCGGCTACGCCGCCTCGATGTTCTACGTCATTGTTTACGCTGTAATGAGCATGGGTGCTTTTGGTTCCCTCATCATTTTGTCGTCCGCGAACTCAGAGTCCGATCGGCTAGCGGATTTTGCCGGGCTGTCCAAGCGCAGCCCCTGGATCGCCTTTCTAATGCTCATCATCATCTTCTCCTTAGCCGGGGTACCACCCTTCGCGGGTTTCTGGGCCAAGTGGTTTGTGCTCAAGGAAGTGGTCGCAGCTGGCTATTCATGGCTGGCGATCGTCGCGGTCGTATTTTCGTTGATAGGCGCCTACTACTACCTGCGTATTATCAAACTCATGTACTTCGATGAACCGGACACCGGTGCCGCGGCCATCGCCGCCGGCGATGACGTGCGGATGGTGTTCTCGGTCAATGGATTGACAATATTGCTGCTCGGTCTGCTACCGGGCACTCTTATGTCGGTGTGTTTGGCCGCCATGTTGGCTTACGGCGCCTGAGCTCGCTCACCCAGATGAGCGGCATATCCCTTAGCACGCCATGACAACCGTTTTCTGTTTTTGCCATTCTTGCATTAGCCCCTGCCCGGGGCCGATGACCGGTGTTCGATTTTCAGCCTTGATGGTTCACCGGTATTCAGCGCAAGGCACTATGTCAGCGGGTAAATACTGTGAACATATATGTAGGAAATCTTGCTTATAGCGTAACCGACGATGATCTCCGCGAACTATTCAACGAGTTCGGTGAAGTACGCAGCGCCAGTGTGATCTCAGATAAGGTCACCGGCCAGTCCAAGGGTTTCGGCTTTGTCGAAATGCAGGACAACAGCGCAGCGGACATGGCGGTCAAGGAATTGAACGGTCGACAGGTCAAGGGTCGTGCCTTGAAGGTCAACGAAGCCAAGCCGCGCGAAGATCGACCGCCACAGCGGCGACCGCGTTACTGAGCACCGTGCGGCGCTTCGCCGCCGCCCGTGGCTGACAACTAGGAGGACCTACCGCCGATCGAGATCGGCGGAGTCAACCTGCGCCAGCGGTTCACCCAGGCGCACGCGTACACCTCTACGTATGCTGCCCTGCCATGTCAGCCAACCCTGGCTGCCTAGAACTATTACCGTCGATCCCATGTTGAAACGACCGAATTCCGCGCCGCGTGGCAGCGCCGGTCCCTCCTGTGGGACGGTGAGGTGGGGCACGATGTTGCTTTGGGGACGATTGCGTACTGGTTCGGCGTAAGGGAGGACCAGCTCAATGCTACCGACGTTGAGCGCGCCGACCATAATCATGGCCAGCTTGTGTGGACCAGCGTCGAATACAGTGATGGTCCTTTCGTTGCGGGCGAACAGGCGCGGTACCGCTTGAGCAGTCACGGCGTTTACCGAGAACAACTCGCCCGGCACGTGGCGTACGAACCGTGCGGTGGCGTCACACGGCATATGCACGCGGTGATAGTTGTAGGGGGCGAGGTAAATTGTTGCAAACACGCCGCCCTCAAATATTGCTGCCAGCGTGGTGTCACCATCGAATAACTCGAGCAGGGAATACTCGATACCCTTGGCCTGTACGAGACGGTCTATTGCCAGCGTGCCGAACTCGCTGAGCGTGCCATCGGCCGGGCAGACGAAAACCTTCGTATCGTCAGGGAACACTCGTGCGTCGTGACGAAGTGCACGAGTAAAAAAGGTATTGAAGCTCGGGTAGGCGGCAGGGTCAGGCTCGGCCGCGTCGCGCATGTCGACACCGTAAATGCGGATAAAGGTTTGGATCGCGAGGCGCGTAGCGACGCCGCCTTCGATGCGTGTCAACCAACCTACAAAATCGGAGAGCCAACGTTTGGGCAGCAGCCATTGCAGCGCGACGAATAGGCGGGCGGCGTAACTCATGGTACGCGATTCAGGGTGGGGCATTGCGCAACACGGGCAAGCTCACGCGCAGTGGCGCACCGTGCGCGCAGCGCATTTCGAGTGTGAGCGTAACCCCATCCTGAAGCGGCTGTTGCGCGCCCGACAACATGACGTGGACGCCGCCGGGCGCGGCGCTGAAGCGCCCACCCGGCGCCAGGACGATGTCGCCCTGCGGACGCATCTCGGCGTGGCCATCGACAATCCGAGTGCCGTGCAGCATGGCACCCGTGAAGTTCGGGCTGCCAACACCCTGAATGATCAGCTCCGTCTGGCCTTCGTTGTGGGCTTCAAAGTAGGCGGCGGCAACTTCACTGCCGGGCGGTGGTTGGCGCAACCAGACATGCGCGAGTTTCAGCCCGTCACAGGCCTGCGCGTGGCAGCAGAGCAAGGCCAAAAGCAGGGCTAGAGGCAAACGCATCACGACTTCCCCTCAAGAAATTTATTCACGGCATTAAAGCGTGCGATCACCAATTCGGCCGTGTGGGGGGGTGTTAGTACACTGACCAGCCGGCCCGCAGGATCAATAAAAAATACCGCAGCCGAATGATCGACGGTGTACTGCGGCCCACCCTGGCTGACTTTCATAAACAGCACTCCCAAGGCACGTGTCAATGGCTTAAGTTCAGCTTCGTCCGCTGTTACGCCGATAAAATCCTTATGAAAGTAATGTACATAGCTGGCCAGCTGTGCGGGTGTGTCGCGTTGTGGATCAACCGACACAAAGACCACCTGTCCACGACCGGCATAGGCCGGGCTCTGCTGCAGGGTCGTGTGTACCTGCGCCAGCATGCCAAGGGTGGTCGGGCACACGTCCGGGCAGTGGGTGAAGCCAAAGAACACCAACGACCATTTGCCGCGCAGATCTGCGAGGTGGAAGGCCGTGCCATCGTCACGTACGAGGTTGAGCGGTGGAACTAGCGGTGGATCGGGCCACAACAAGCCGTCGATATGCGGATTGTCGCCCTGTTTGTTCTGCCAATACGAAAATCCAATGCCGGCCACAAAAGCCAGGGCGATGACTAAGCTCATCACCAACCAGGGAATCTTGGGCGTTGTGGTTTGCATGCGCGGATTATAGCGATCGCGACTCGTGTGGTCGCTGTGCATGGGATTGCGCGTTCCTTGCAAATGCAGGCCGCAATCGACACCATGTGCGGCGACATCCATGCATACGCTACGCTGCGCCCACCATGAGCGACGTGCCTAAAAAGCTCGGCAAATACGACATCCTCGGCGAGGTCGGGCGCGGCAGCATGGGCATTGTCTATCGCGCCTTTGATCCCTACATCAACCGCGAAGTCGCGGTCAAAGTCGCGATGGCCGAAGCCCTCAAGGACAAGGACACCGGCGAGCGCTTTCGCAAGATGTTCTTCAACGAGGCGCATACCGCCGGTATGTTGCGCCACCCCAATATCCTGGACATCTTCGACGCCGGGGTAGATGGCGATTCCTGCTACATCGTCATGGAACTGGTGGCAAACGGGGGCACACTACGGCCCTACTGCCGGGTCGAAAAGTTGCTGCCGCTCAACCAGGCCGCTGAGATTATTTTTAAGTGCGCCAAGGCACTTGATTACGCCCACCGTCAGGGTGTGATCCATCGCGACATCAAACCGTCCAATATTCTGGTGACGGCGACGATGGACGTGAAAATTGCTGACTTCAGTATCGCCCATGCTGTGCACCAGGACACGACCCAAACCATGCCCTTGGGTTTTGTCGGTTCACCGCGTTACATGTCGCCGGAACAAGTGCACGAGGACGTCATCACCAACCAGACGGATTTGTTCTCGCTGGGTATCGTTGCCTATGAGTTGATCACCGGCCATCACCCCTTTGGCGGTGAATCTTTCTCGGCGCTGGTACACAAAATCGTCAACGAAGATCCGACGCCGATGACGACCTACCGCGCCGATATGCCGGAGGTTCTGGAACTGATTATCCGTCGGGCTTTGGAAAAAAACCCCGTGCGCCGTTATCGCATGGGGTTGGATATGGTCGCGGACCTGAGCATGGCATTCACCCATCTCGAACGTCCGCAGGAAGATATCGCGGTCACTGCAAAATTTGAGCACGTCAAACGATTGGAGTTCTTTCGCGGTTTTCCCGATGCCGAGATTTGGGAGATCATTCGGGCCAGCGTATGGTTGGAATTCGACACCGGGCACGATGTGATCGTGGAAGGGGAGGTGGACGATTCGTTTTTTATAATCGTCAAGGGTGACGTCTCTGTGTTGAAGTCTGCGCAGCTTGTCGGGCAGTTGCATGGCGGCGATTGTTTCGGCGAGATGGGCTACCTGAGTCGCATCAAGCGCACCGCGACAGTCAAAGCAGACGGGCCGCTGTCGCTGCTCAAAATCAACGCAAATCTGATCGAGCAGGTTTCCGCCGACTGCCAGCTGCGCTTCTACAGGATCTTTATGAAGGTCCTCATTGAACGCCTGTCACGTACCACCGAGATGGTGGTGCGTGGCCCTGCCGTTTAATCGCTTAAGCCTGGCGCGTCGCCAGGTAAGCTGAGATCAGTGCGCTGGTGGAGGGATCGTGGCCGTCGGCGACCTGGCCCTTCTCGATCTCATCGAGAATGCTGCTGGCCAGCACTTTGCCGAGCTCCACACCCCATTGGTCAAAGGCGTTGATATTCAACAGCACGCTTTGCACATAGGTTTTGTGTTCATACAGCGCGATCAATGCACCCAAGGTGGCAGGTGTCAGTGCCTGCATGGTGATAAGCGTGTTGGGACGATTGCCAGGGATATCCCGATGGCGGTCGAGACGGTCGGCGCCGCCGCCCGCGCGGCCACGCATCAGCCCTTCGGCTTGGGCGATGCAGTTGGCAATCAGCATATCGTGGTGGTCGCGACGCGCGGCCGGATGGGTGAAACAAGCGACCAGATCGATGGGTACGAGGCGTGTGCCTTGATGCAGCAGCTGGAAAAAAGCGTGCTGGGCATTGGTACCTAGCCCGCCCCAGGTGATCGGCGCCGAGTTGCAGTCCAGGGGCGCACCGTCACGGTCAACCCGCTTGCCGTTGCTTTCCATTTCCAGCTGTTGCAGGTAGTCAGGCAGATAGCGCAGACGATCGTCGTAGGGCACTACCGCGGCCGTTTGCGCGCCCAGAAAGTTGCTGTTCCACAGGCCGGTCAAGGCCAGCATGACGGGCAGGTTGTTTGGCCACGGCGCCGCGACGAAGTGCTCATCAAGTGCACGTGCCCCGGCCAGCAGGTCGCGGAAACCGTCCATGCCTAGCGCCAGGGCGATAGGCAAGCCGACCGCAGACCACAACGAATAACGTCCACCTACCCAGTCCCATAGGGGATAGACGTTGTCGGCAGCGATACCGAACTCGACAGCCCGGGCCGGCGCTGCGCTGACCGCAATAAAGTGCCTGGCAACCGCAGTGGGGTCAGCAAAGTGTGCGCTGAGCCAATTCCGGGCAGACATCGCGTTCAAACGGGTCTCAACCGTGGTGAATGATTTTGAGGTAATGAGGAACAGCGTCGAGGCTGCATCCAGGGGTTTGACGACGCGATCGAATTCGCCGCCATCGACGTTGGCCAGAAAGTGCACCCGTAAGCAGCCGGCGGCCTGATAGCGCAGCGCGTCGCAGGCCAGCTGCGGCCCTAAGTGTGAGCCGCCGATACCGATGTTGACCACATCAGTGATGCGCGCCCCCGAATGCCCGGTCCAATGCCCGCCGTGGACGGCAGCTACCAGGCTCGCCATGCGCTTGAGTACCGCCTCCACTTCGTTCGCCACCGGCTCTCCGTCAACCACCGCGCGACCCTGGGGGCCAGCGCGCAGGGCAGTGTGAAGAACCGCGCGTCGCTCGGTGTGGTTGATGACGTCACCGCGGAACATGGCGGTGATTGCCGTGCCTAAACCTGCCGCTGTGCCCAAGTCCTGCAACAGGTTAAGCGCCTGGCGATCGAGCAGTTGTTTGGAAAGATCGAGGGTTAGGCCAGCGGCCTCGAGCCGCAAGCGTGTGATGCGGTCGGGTTCCAGATCGAACAGGGTGGCAATGGGTCGGGCAGCAAGATTGGTCGCGTGTTGTTCGAGCTGGGCCCAGAGCCGACGGAGTGCTGCTTGCATGATTAGAGATCCAGTTTTCAGGTCAAAGTGACGATAAACAGTGCAGATGTCGAAACCCATTGATGACGCTAGCTGCCGGCGGCTGCACCTTGATGGCGCGCTGCCTGGCCCGTGGCCGGTATGCCGCCCTCGGGATTTCAACTAATATTGACCGATGCTGCGGTGCGCGGCCACAGGCATGCGTAGCCCGGTGGAGTAACCACCGATGAGCCTAGCCCAACTTAGCGAACGACCACGGAGCCACATGAGCGGACAAGTCCCGGAACGCTTGGGCAAGTATCAGGTCATGGGCGAAATTGGCCGTGGCAGCATGGGCACCGTTTACCTCGGCCACGATCCCTATGCCGACCGCAATGTCGCCATCAAGGTCGCCCACGCCGAACAGCTGAACGACGAAGAAGGTGGCGAACGCTACCGCAAGATGTTCTTCAACGAGGCCCACACCGCCGGCCGCCTTACCCACCCCAACATCATCGGCATTTACGACGCCGGCGTTGATGGTGATACCTGTTACATCGTCATGGAGCTGGTTGAAGGCGGAGAGACGCTGAAAAACTATTGCAAGCCGGAGCACTTGGCGTCCATCGACAAAGTGGTGGAGATGATCTTCAAGTGTGCCAAGGCGCTTGACTATGCCCACAAGCAGGGCGTGATTCACCGCGATATCAAACCGACCAATATTCTCGTGACCAGCACCGGCGACGTGAAGATCGGCGACTTCAGCATCGCCCATCTGACCAAGATGGATTCGACCAAAACCATGCCGATTGGACTGGTTGGTTCGCCGCGCTATATGTCGCCCGAACAAATCGCCGAGGACTATCTCACCAACCAGACGGATCTGTTTTCTCTCGGCGTGATCATGTACGAGTTGCTGGCCGGCAAACATCCGTTTCTGGCCGAGAATTTCTCCCGTCTGGTGCAACGCATCCTCAACGAGGATCCGCCCGATGTGCGGCAGTTCCGCCAGGACATTCCTGAGGATCTGGTGCGCATCCTCACCAAAGCGCTGACCAAGGACCGCACCCATCGTTACCAGATGGGCATGGACATGGCTTCGGATCTGAGTCGCGCTTTCGATACGCTGCTGGAAGCGCCACAAGAAAATATTACCGAACAGGAACAGTTCGTCGCCGTCAAGCAACTGGATTTTTTCGATGGCTTTCCCGACGCCGAGGTGTGGGAAATCGTGCGTGCCGGCAAATGGCAAGATTATCGTGACGGTGATCAGATCATCGTCGAAGGCGAGCTCGATGATTCTTTTTACATCATCGTCTACGGCCAGGTAGCGGTGGAAAAGAGCGGCAAAGAGTTGCGCGTACTGCTGGCCGGTGACTGTTTCGGTGAAATGGGTTATCTGGCTAAAACCAAACGTACGGCGACCATCGTTGCCAAGGGCGCGACCTCGCTGTTAAAAGTCAATTCGACCGTCATCACCCAGGTGTCCTTGAACTGCCAGGTGCGTTTCTTAAAAGTGTTTCTGCGCACGCTCATCCATCGGCTGTCGGTCACCACCGAGAAAATGTCTCAGGAGTTCTGACACCATGCTGCGCGACTGCAGCTTGGTGGCTGGATGGCTGGCACTTGGCTTGTTTGTCCACAGCGCAGCTGCTCTGGATGTCACGCGACTGCATCTGCCGCCGGGCTTTCGCATCTCTATCTACGCACAAAACCTGCCCGATGCCCGCCAGATGGCCATCGGCACGAAGGGCACGCTATTTGTTGGTTCGCGTCAGGCCGGGCGGGTCTACGCAGCGGTTGATGCCGATGGCAATGGCGTCGCGGAGCGTGTGGGCTTGATTGCCGAGCGTTTAAACATGCCGTCCGGCATCGCCTTTCGTGGTGGTGCGCTGTACGTAGCGGCGCTTGATCGCGTGCTGCGCTATGCAGACATCGAAGCCCATCTTGTTCCACCCCCAGCGCCGGTACAGGTCTTGGGTCGCCTGCCAAACGCCAGCCATCATGGCTGGAAGTTCATTGCCTTCGGTCCCGACGGCGCGTTGTATGTGCCAATCGGTGCGCCGTGCAATATCTGTGCACCAAAATTTCCTTTTGCGTCGATTCTGCGCATCAGCCTGGAGACCGGACAGGCGACCGGCTTCGCGCTAGGTGTGCGCAATTCGGTGGGTTTTGATTGGCACCCTGAATCAGGTGAATTGTGGTTCGGTGACAATGGTCGCGACATGTTGGGCGATGACCAGCCGCCTGATGAAATTAATCGTGTGACCCGCGGCGGCGAGCATTTTGGCTATCCCTTTGTACACGGCGGCGAGTTACTCGACCCGGAATTCGGTGCCGACCATCGGCTTGACGAATTCTCACCACCAGCGATAAAGCTTGGCGCTCACGTCGCGCCGGTCGGCCTGGCGTTTTATCGCGGCACGATGTTCCCTGCCAACTACCACAACGCGTTGCTGGTGGCAGAACATGGCTCATGGAATCGCTCACAAAAATCCGGCTACCGCGTGATGGTCGCGACCATCGCCGCCGATGGCGAAGTCGCGAGTTACACGCCGTTTATTACCGGCTGGCTGGAGGGAGAAGAGAGCTGGGGCAGGCCGGTGGCGTTTGCCACCCTGGCCGATGGCTCGTTGTTGATTTCGGACGATCAGGCAGGCGTTGTCTATCGAGTGACCTATAGCGCAGCCGGCACTGCACACTGACATGATGGCGCCGCCGTAGTGGCGCTGCGCTTGAACCTGGTCACCATTCACATCCTCGCTCGTTAAGCATCCGGCGCGGGGTCGTTGTGAGGTGCCGGCATCTGCGCACCGATATGTAGTTCATGGCGGGCTTCGGCGAGCGCCACTTGACGGCGACGCTCTGCAAAACCGCGGCGCCGTTCTTCGCTCACTTGATCGTGACACCCGGCACAGCACTCGCCCTCAATATATAAGGGCGACGCACGATCCTCGCTACTCAAGGGGCGGCGACAGGCAAAACACAAACGGTGTTCGCCGCGATCGAGCTCACCATCAAGAGCCACCCGCTCATCAAACACAAAACATTCCCCCGCCCAGCGTGAGGTCTCGCGCGGCACCTCTTCCAGGTAGCGCAGGATGCCACCAGACAATTGGTAAACTTCCTCGCAACCCCGCGCCAGCAGATAAGCGCTGGCCTTCTCGCAACGTATGCCGCCGGTGCAGAACATCGCCACGCGCCGCACATCGCGGCGCGCAAGTTCAGCATCCATCAAGGCCGGAAACTCGCGAAAGCTTTCCATGCCCAAATCAATCGCACCGACAAACGTACCGACGCGATGTTCATAGCTGTTACGCGCGTCGACCAGCAGCACCTGCGGATCATTGAGTAGTGCATGCCAGTCGCGAGGCGACACATGGGTGCCGCTGCGCAGCGCGGGTGCGATGCCATCCACACCCATGGTCACGATCTCGCGTTTGTACTTGATCTTTAAGCGGCGAAAAGGGGCGCTGGCATGCAGCGACGTGCGCACGTCGCTCAAGGTTTCGAAGCCAGGTTGTGAGCGCACGAAATCGAGGAAGCCGAGCACCGTTTGTGGCGCACCGGCGATGCTGGTGTTGATGCCTTCCGTGGCCAGCAGCACGGTGCCTCGCAGCTGGGCGGCACGGGCATGGGCGAGGAGGCGTGCCCCGAGCGCGTGCGGGTCGGTGATGGTTACGAACTTGTAGAACGACGCGATCATGACCGGTGCCACGGTTGAAGAGGAGATGGCGGTCATGGACAGCTACCGTGATTAGGGGCGCAGATTCGCGCCACAAGTTGCATTGTGCTTCGCCCACCCCTGCGGCTGTGAAAGCGGCGACGATCATCGCATGATCGGACTATGAGCTTGAACCTTGATCCATCGCCCTTAGAAGCTTTTTTTGCACACCATGCTCAGCAGTTGCGTTCAGTCTTTGCGGCGTGGCCACTCGCAGCGCGCCAGTGGCTGACAGCGGTGCTGCCACGGGCCCGTGCAGCCCTGGCCAGCGACTCACGGGTTTTTGCGTGGCAGCGCACGCTGTCGACACTGCCAGTGTTGCGGGCGGACGCGCAGGACTTTGCTGCGACGGTGCGTGCTGTGGGTCGCTGCGACCCCAGCACGCGCCAGGCTTTGCATGACGCACTGGTGGCGCTTGGACCGTGGCGTAAAGGCCCCTTCGAACTGTTCGGTGTGCACATTGATGCCGAATGGCGCAGCGATTGGAAGTGGGCACGGGTTGCGCCTCATGTGTCCGAGCTCGCTGGTCGGCGGGTGCTGGACGTTGGCTGCGGCAATGGTTATTACCTGTGGCGCATGGCCCAGGCTGGCGCAAGTTTCGTGCTCGGACTCGATCCGGCCTTGGCAGCCTATAGTCAGTTCACCGCGCTGTGTCGCTATCTGCATGGCCCACAGGTGTTCATGCTGCCCTTGGCGAGCGCGGATCTGGATGTACAGCTGGCGGCATTCGATACCGTGTTCTCGATGGGCGTGCTCTATCACCGTCGTGACGCCCTGGCCCATCTCGCCGAGCTGCGTCGCGGTTTGCGCGCGGGCGGCGAGCTGGTACTGGAAACCTTGATCATCGCCGACGGTGGCGACGAGGTGCTGGTGCCGGCAGGGCGCTATGCAGCGATGCGCAACGTGTGGTCAGTGCCGGCGCCGCGCACGGTGGTGCGTTGGTTAGAATCTGCGGGGTTTGGTGCGGTGCGCACCGTCGATATCTCCACCACCACCGGCGACGAACAACGTCGCACGGCCTGGATGCCGCACCACTCCCTGGCTGAGTTTCTCGATCCTCGCGACCCATCGCTAACCATTGAAGGTCATCCTGCACCCCTGCGTGCGGTGTTCGTCGCCAGCGCCGAATGAGGTCGTTATAGTGCCGCCACGCGCCGTGCCCCGCAGGCCGGGCGGGCAAGCTCTAGAGCGAGACAATCATGAATCCATGCATGCTGGTCACCGGCGCGAGCCGTGGCATAGGCGCGGCCACGGCACTGCTCGGTGCGGCGCGCGGTTATACCGTTGCAGTCAATTACGTGGCCGACAAAACGGCCGCGCTCGAGGTCTGCGCGCGCATTACCGCGAGCGGCGGTGCGGCGTTTGCAGTGCAGGCCGATGTCGCGAAGGAGGACGAGGTGCTGGCGATGTTCGCGGCCCTCGACGCGCGGGGTTTGCCCCTGACTGCGCTAGTCAACAACGCTGGGGTGGTGGGCCTGGTCGGGCCGTTTGTCGACTACACGGCGGCGCGCCTCAAACGCACATTCGAGGTCAACGTCTACGGCGCCTTTCTGGTCGCGCGCGAGGCGCTCAAGCGCATGTCCACTACCCTGGGAGGATGCGGTGGTGCGATCGTCAATCTCTCTTCGGCCGCAGCGCGTATCGGCTCACCGCACGAGTTCATCGACTACGCGGCGTCCAAGGGCGCCATCGACAGTATGACCCTGGGCTTGAGCAAGGAATTTGCAGCGCACGGCGTGCGCGTCAATGCCGTGCGACCCGGGCTTATCGACACTGAAATTCATGCATCAGCCGGCGCGCCCGAGCGGGTGCAGCGCTTCACGCCGATGGTTCCCATGCAGCGCGTGGGGCAAGCGCACGAAGTGGCGCAGGCCATCCTGTGGCTGTTGTCTGACGAGGCGTCCTACGTCACTGGCAGCTTTCTTGACGTCAGTGGCGGTCGCTAAGCGCGGCAGCTGAGCATGGATCAACGCACCCGCGTCAGCGCTCCTGGCGCAAGCGCGTCCTTGCCCAACACAGCGTTGCGTTTTTGCCTGCGCTATGTGCGGCGCTACTTGCCGGTAGTCTGTGCGATGGTCGTACTTGAGAGCGGCCAATCGGCGTGTTCCATTCTGTTGCCCTATGCCATCAAGCGCATCATGGATGGCGTGGTGGCTGCGCAGGCGGTGCAGGCCGACGTCTGGGCCCAGGTGAGTAGCTCGTTCTGGCTGTTTGCAGCCTTGAATCTTGGTGTGGTGCTGTTTTCGCGCGCCAGTGGCGCAATTCTGGTGATGCTCGGACCGGCCCTGCGGCGTCGCGTGCGACGCGAACTGTTCGGTTATCTGCAACTGCATTCCCAGCGCTACTTCCTGTCGAATTTCGCCGGCTCACTCGGCAATCGCATTGCTGAAGTGTCGATGGGTGTGTCGCAAACCATCTGGACAGTGCTGTTCGACTTCTGGCCGCTGGCCATCTCGTTTACGGTTTCACAGGTGCTGCTGGCGCAGGTCAATGTTCGCCTGGCCTTGGTACTGGGCGTATGGATCGTCATTTACGTGGTGGCATCTTTTGTGCTGGCACGCCGCTGCCGGCGTTACGCCCGCGAGTATGCGGCGGCCCGCAGTGCGGTGAGCGGCACCATCGTCGATGCGGTCGCAAACATCATGACCACCAAGCTGTTTGCACGTCGTGATTATGAGCGTGCCCACCTGGAAGACTATCTCGATCGTGAGGTAGAACGGGCGCGCGCAACGTTCTGGTACATGGAAGGCATACGCTGGTTTCAGTTTGTGGCGGCTTTTGTCCTGATGCTGTCGGTGATCGGTTATGCCCTGCGGCTGTGGAGCGCAGGCGGCATGAGTGCGGGGCAGTTCGCGATGGCAGCGAGTCTCGCGCTGCCTCAGCCTTCACGGGCGCAGGCGAATGCGGCAGCG
>JANOXY010000196.1:0-4867 GCA_031418675.1 Pseudomonadota bacterium | reverse complement strand
CAAGATCGACCATTTCCTATTCGGTCGTAACGAACCGGCGTTGCATCACTTTCATAACAACTATCGTGATGCGCTCGGTAAGCCGCCACTAGAGGAATATCGCGGCGGCTGAGTGCCGACTAGCGCCATGGATGGCGCTGTCCCTTGAGTAGATGGCGCTTGTACTCTGCTCCATCGTGGGACGCGAGGCCGGTGCGCCGTCGCCTGAGACCACCGTTTTGACTGGCCGTGGCCGCAATGACGAGCTGAAAGTCGACACGAGTCGCTAGTAGCGCCAGTCACGCACAGACTTGGTGCCCAACGAGCCGTCGATAGGCAACGAAACGTTACAAGGCGTGACGGGAATCTGACGGCTGTCAAGAATCGGCAAAGCGCGCGGCCTATTCTTGCCTCTTTGCCAGCTACCGCACTGACGCCATGGCCAATCTCCCCTAAGCTTTACGCTTGGCATGACCCTTGCTCGGTTGAACTCGGGCGTCGCGATCGCGTCAAAGCTATCGCATTGGATCTGGCCTCAAAGTGCCCCGATCGCGGGCGAGGAGTACGGCCTCATGAGCATTTTCGATCACTATCTGCATCGCTATGCGGCGACAATTCAGGAAGAACTCTCCTTACTCGAGTATCTGGAACTGTGCCGCAAAGACCCTGCGGCCTACGCCACACCCGCCGAACGCATGCTGCATGCAATCGGTGAACCCGCAATGATCGACACTCGCCAGGACCCACGGCTGTCGCGCCTGTTCTCCAACAAGGTGCTACGCATCTATCCGGCCTTCAAAGATTTTTATGGTATGGAAGAGACGGTCGAACGCATCGTCGCCTTCTTCAAACATGCGGCCCAGGGGCTGGAAGAGAAAAAGCAGATCCTCTATTTGCTCGGCCCCGTCGGCGGAGGTAAATCGTCGCTCGCCGAGAAACTGAAAGCATTAATGGAGGAGTGCCCAATCTACGCCTTGAAGGGCTCGCCCATCAACGAATCGCCTCTCGGCCTTTTCCATCCCGATAAAGACGGTGCGGTGCTGGAAGCTGAGTACGGAATCCCACCGCGGCGTCTGACTGGCCTGATGTCGCCCTGGGCAATGAAACGACTGACGGAGTTCGACGGTGATATCTCGCAATTTACGGTGGTGCGCCTGCGGCCGTCTGTGTTGCGTCAGATTGCCATCGCCAAGACCGAGCCCGGTGACGAAAACAACCAGGACATCTCCTCCCTGGTGGGCAAGGTCGACATTCGCAAGTTGGAACGCTTTGCCCAGCACGATGCCGACGCCTACTCCTACTCTGGCGGTTTATGCCTGGCCAACCAGGGTCTGCTCGAATTTGTCGAAATGTTCAAAGCGCCGATCAAGGTGCTGCATCCACTGCTGACCGCCACCCAGGAAGGTAACTTCAAAGGCACCGAAGGCCTTGCCGCCATTCCCTTCGACGGCCTCATCCTGGCGCATTCGAACGAGTCAGAATGGCAGGCTTTCCGAAATAATCGCAATAACGAAGCGTTTCTGGATCGCATCTATATCGTCAAAGTGCCCTATTGCTTGCGAGTTTCCGAAGAAGTGCACATTTACGAAAAACTGCTCGCCAACAGCACCCTGGCCAACGCACCCTGCGCGCCTGGCACGCTGGAAATGATGGCAAGTTTTGCCGTGTTATCGCGCCTGGCAGAGCCCGAGAATTCCTCGCTGGAATCCAAGCTGCGCATCTACGATGGCGAAAATCTGAAGGACACCGACCCAAAGGCCAAAAGCTATCAGGAGTATCGCGATTTCGCTGGTGTCAACGAAGGTATGAGCGGATTATCGACTCGTTTTGCCTACAAGGTCTTGTCCAAGGTCTTTAACTTCGATCATAGTGAAGTGGCAGCCAACCCTGTACATCTTCTCTACGTGCTCGAACAGCAAATTGTGCAGGAACAGTTTTCCAAAGAACTGGAAGAGAAGTACATCTCCTTCATCAAAGGGCATCTGGCCCGCCATTACGCCGAATACATCGGCAAGGAGATCCAGACCGCCTACCTCGAATCCTATTCAGAATACGGTCAGAACATTTTTGACCGTTACGTCACCTACGCTGACTACTGGATTCAGGACGAACAGTACCGCGATACCGACACCGGGGAACTGGTCGACCGCGCAGGTCTGAACGCTGAGCTGGAACGCATAGAGAAACCGGCGGGCATCAGCAATCCCAAGGATTTCCGCAACGAAATCGTCAACTTCGTGCTGCGTGCGCGGGCCGCGAACGGTGGCCAGAGTCCATCCTGGACCAGCTACCAGAAGCTGCGTGAAGTGATAGAGCACAAGATGTTCTCCAACACCGAGGAATTGCTGCCCGTCATCTCTTTCAATGCCAAATCGTCCAACGACGATCAGCAGAAACATCGTGATTTTGTCGACCGCATGGTCGCCAAGGGTTACACGGAGAAACAAGTACGGCTTCTTTCAGAATGGTATCTGCGCGTCCGCAAATCTTCTTGATACCCGTACCGGTAACAATAAGGCCATGGCCCCCATTCAGCTCATCGATCGGCGCCTAAACGGGCGCCACAAGAGCGCCCAGAACCGCCAACGCTTTATTCGGCGGTATAAAGAGCAGATCAAGCAGGCTACCGCCGACACGATTGCGCAGCGCTCGATCACAGACGTCGCCGGGGGCGGCGAAGTGCGCATTCCACGGCGCGACATCGCTGAACCCGAGTTTCAGTTCGGTGCGGGCGGATCACGTCACGGTGTACATCCCGGCAATCGTGAGTTTGTCGCAGGTGACACCATCGACAGACCTCAAGGTGGTGGCCAGGGCCAGGGCGGTGAGGCCAGCGACACAGGCGAGGGCGAAGACGACTTTACCTTCACCCTGACACGCGATGAATTCATGGAGCTCTTCTTCGAAGATCTCGCTCTGCCCAATCTGCACAAAACCCGCATTCAAACCCTGGTCGATCATGAGAGCGTACGCGCTGGTTATACGCACGACGGTGTGCCCAGCAATATCGATATCGTGCGGTCGCTGACCGGCGCACTGGCGCGGCGCACGGCCTTGCGCGGGCCGCTGCGCAGCGAACTGGCCGATCTCTCACTAGAGCTGGAAGAATGTGGCGACCCAGCAGAACGCAAACTGCTTCTTGACGCCATCGCTGTGCTCGAAAAGCGCATCGGACAGGTGCCTTTCATTGACGAATTCGATCTGCGCTTTCGCAATCGCGTGTCGCGCCCTAAACCCTGTAGCCAGGCGGTGATGTTCTGCTTGATGGACGTTTCGGGCTCCATGGACGAACAGCGCAAAGACATCGCCAAACGTTTTTTCATGTTGCTCTATCATTTTTTGCACAGCACCTATGAGCACATCCAGGTGGTTTTCATTCGCCACCATACCGCCGCCCAGGAAGTCGACGAACAGGAATTCTTCCAGTCACGCGATACCGGCGGCACCTTGGTGTCCAGTGCACTCGATCTGATGGATCGTGTCATCGCCGCGCGCTACCCGCGCGAAGACTGGAACATCTACGCGGCACAGGCCTCCGATGGCGACAACTGGCCGATGGACAGTGCACGCTGCCGCGAACTATTGGTCAACCGCGTCCTGCCGGCCGTGCAGTATTACGCCTATGTACAGATAGTCGCGACCCAGGAGCAGCAGCTGTGGGCCGAGTATGAGAGCGTGCGCGCAGAGCATCCTCACTTCGTGATGCAGAAAATTACCGAGCGCAGCGATATCTACCCGGTATTTCGCCGACTCATGCAGAAGTCCAGCTCATGAACGACAAGCTGATCAGCACCGACTCGGATTGGAACTTCGAGATCATCGAGCGTCTCGAACAGGAGCTTGGCCGCCTTGCCGCTGAATATCGTTTGGACACTTATCCCAATCAGCTTGAGATCATAAGCTCCGAACAGATGATGGATGCGTACGCTTTCACCGGCCTGCCGGTGAACTACACCCATTGGTCGTTCGGCAAGAACTTCATCGCCACCGAGCAGAACTATCGCCACGGTCAGATGGGACTGGCCTACGAAATGGTGATTAATTCCAACCCTTGCATTTCCTATCTCATGGAGGAGAACACACTCACCATGCAGGCGCTCGTGATTGCCCACGCTGCCTTCGGTCACAATTCATTTTTTAAGGGCAACTACCTGTTCCGTACCTGGACCAATGCCGAAGACATCGTCGACTATATGGTCTTCGCGCGGGACTACGTCAGCGATTGCGAACGCCGCCATGGCGAAATCGCCGTTGAGCAGGTGCTGGATGCCTGCCATGCACTCATGAATTACGGCGTTGATAGTTGCCGCCGTCCGCAACACCGCTCGGCCGCCTGCGAGCGACAGCGTCAGCAGCTGCGCGAAAGCGAGTTTGAGTCGCGATTCAACGATCTCTGGCGCACGTTGCCGCGTGAGACGACGCGCGATGGACGCGAACCACCGCTGCGTTTTCCCGCCGAACCCCAGGAGAATCTGCTCTACTTTATCGAAAAGCAGGCACCACACCTGGAGGCCTGGCAGCGTGAGCTGGTGCGTATCGTGCGCAAAGTAGCCCAATATTTTTATCCTCAGCGCCAGACCAAAGTAATGAACGAGGGTTGGGCCACTTTCTGGCACTACACGCTGTTGAACCGTATGTTTGAAGAAGGTCTGGTCAACGCGGGCTTCATGCTGGAATTCCTCGAATCCCACACCAGCGTCACGCTGCAACCTGGGTTTGACGATCGCCGCTATCGCGGCATCAATCCCTATGCGCTGGGCTTCGAGATGATGCGTGACATTCAGCGTATCTGCATGAAACCCGATGCTGAGGACAGACTCTGGTTTCCCGACATTGCCGGCAGTGATTGGCTGACGACGCTCGACTTCGCCATGCGCAATTTCAAGGA
>JANOXY010000195.1:0-5668 GCA_031418675.1 Pseudomonadota bacterium | reverse complement strand
ACATGTTGCCGGCGCGGCTTGGCGAAGTGGCGCGCGCGGCCTATGCCAAACGCCGACTCGGCATTGGCCGCGCGCGGGTATTCGGCTCGATCGTGATTGAGCGCGTGCTGGACCTGTGCGCAATCCTGTTCTGCCTGGGCGGTGGACTGGTGGTTCTTCACTACGGCGAACACGCTGCGCGCCAACCGAGCTTCGAGCTGGTGGCTCTCAACGCCGGCGTCATAATCGGCGTTGCCATACTGGTCATCGCAGCCTTGCGCTCAGGCAATCTCGGGCGTTTACCCGTCCCACCGCAGGTCCTCGTCCTGTGTCATGACTTTTGTGCCGGCATCGCCAGCCTCAATCGCCGTTCGGCCTTGCTGACGATGCTGTTGAGCGCCCTAATCTGGAGCTTTGAAGTGGTGGCCCTCACGCAGGTTTTTGCCGCGCTCTCCATCGATCTCGAGCTCGGCCAGTCGATGTTGGTGATGGGTATCGCATCCCTGAGCACCTTGGTGCCGACGGCACCGGGCTATCTGGGTACTTACCAGCTCGTTTTTGCCATCGCAATGCGTGCGTTCGGACTGCCGGAATCGGTGGGCATCGTCGCCGCGGGAGCAGTGCAAGCCTGTCTGTTCGGCTCAGTGACGGCAGTGGGTGGGGCGATCCTCGCCCTGCGCTCGGTGCGCCGTGTTCTGGGCCTTAATCGCGTAGCGAGAATGGCGTGAAGTTGGTGCTCGCGTCGAAATAATCTTCGTTTTCGGCTCGCTTGAGAAAGTTGACCACCAGGTAGGTGAGCGGTGTCATGAAAACTTCCACCGAGATCTTGAACAGGAAGTTGAACAGCAGCACGGTCATGAGACTGTCGGTTGCCCAGATGCCGTAAAAGGCGATGGGATAGAAGACCAGGCTGTCGACGCCCTGGCCGAGCATCGTGGAGCCGATAGTGCGTGTCCACAACCAGCGTCCGGCACTCCACACCTTCATGCGTGCGAGCACGTAAGCGTTGACAAAATCGCCTATCCAGAACGCCACGATCGACGCCACCACGATGCGCCAGGTGCCACCGAAGACGGTCTCCAGGGCCGGTTGCAGCACAATATTGAAAGGCTCTTCTGACGCGGGCGGCAGATTCAGCACCACCTGCGACATGACGGTGGCAAAAATCATCGCGCCAAATCCCGCCCATATCACTTTACGTGCCCGCGCGAAGCCGTACACTTCGGTCAGAATATCGCCAAAGATATAGCTGATCGGAAAAAACATATTGCCCGAGCCGAACACCAGACGTTCACCGATGAAGGGCAGGGCGAAGGGCAGATTGACCGCAGCCACCTTGGCCGGGCCGATCAAATTCGAACACAGCAGCACGGCGACAAAGCCGGCCATCAAAAGATCAAAGTAGCGGTAGTGGCGAGCGCTCACGGCGCCAGCGGCCGCAGGGCTTTGAGACTGGCGCGAATGGCAGGGAAACTAACCGTCGCGCTCGCAATGGCGTCAACATAGTTCACCACGTAGTAGTAACCGTTGATTTCACCGCAACTCAATACACCGGTCAGACTGTGACCGTCTTTGTCACCGGTCCAGCGCACACGCTGGAATGCAGCCGGACCCATTTCCAGTGGGCTGCTCATGTCGAGCGCGAAAAAATGCTGGTGATCTTTCCGCAACTCGTCGAGAAACAAGTGTATGCATTGCGCGTCGCTCAAAGCGCCAAGACGCGCGCGGATCTCGCCGGCCGACATGGTGGTGATCATGAAGCGCAGAGGCTGGCGCAAATCCGCAGGCAGGTAGGCGTAAGTGTTGCCGCTCGCAGCACGCGCCACCGGCGCTGCGCGCAGCTCGTGCGGTGCTGTGAGTTCAAAAGGCGCTGAGAGCGTGGTGGTCGCGGCATATATAGCGAGTGGAAAGCAGAGCATGGCAGCCAGCAAGGGCACGCGCCAGGACGGTGCGGTGTTTCGCTCAGCCAAGGGCAGCAGCCCCATCACTGCTACACAGATAGGGTGCCTGGCGCTGTGCCACGCGCAGCGCGACACGACTGATGCGGGTACTCGACTTACCACGGGCAGCCGGCATTAGGCCGTCGGCCAGCGCAGCACGGTAGTGCGACTTCGTCTGCACATATTGTGGAATGCCGTAACGATCAAGCAGTGCTTCGAAACGCGCAAACGCCGCGGCGTCAAACTGGCGGCGTCGCCCGGTATTATCGAAGAGCGGATTCTCGGGATGGACAGTCAGTAGTGGCAAGGCGCCGCTGGGCAGCGGCAGATTGGCGGCATGGGTGCGGCGCCGTGCAAGTAGATCCGGCAACAGATGGGTATGGGAGCCCTGGGGCGTGTGATCGCGGGCGATGGTCTGATAGACCTCGATGCGAGCCAAGGGTGACGTCACCACCCGCGTCGGGCTGGCGTCGATCAGGGTCGTCAGCAGCGGATGGCCTGCCATCACTACCGCTTCACCGCAGTGGGCGCGCAGCGCTGCGATCACCTGCGGATCACTGCTGCGCACGCAGTAGTCGACGTTGGGCATGGCCAAACCGAGATCAAACAATGGTAGGTCTCGACTGCCGTCATTCAGCGCGTCGTGGTCGGCGCCCAGTTCAGTGAGCGTGCTGCGCGCTGCGCCTTGCCGACCCGCTGCCAACAGCGTTAAGCCAACTTGCCAGGCATCGCCATGGGCTGACAGGGCCTCGTAAGCGCAGGCCTGCTCGTCGCCGGACAGCCGTATCCTCAAGGCGCCGTGCTCGCCGACTGCGGTCAGCGTTTGTGTGTTACGCCGATAGTGCGCGCCGGTTTCGTGGAATTCAGCAAGCCCGCCCAGACAGCCAATACTGACGCCAGCGCCGTAATCGTGGAGTTGGCTGTAGATGAGATCCAGCAACACAGCGCTGGCGGGCTGCTGAGGCGGTGTTTGCATGGCGGCGCTCACAGGCAAGAAGACCCCCGTACGGCGCCTGGCCGACCCCTGAATAGAACGCGCCTGTGCGACGACTGCATGGGCTGGATTGTCCTACAATCGTCGCCTTCACACCATCCGCTGCGAGCCACTGAACGTGGCTGCGGATTCGTTCGCACGTTCCAGCCCAGCGTCAGCCAGAGGCCTACAAATGAATTTTGAATATTCTCCCAAGGTCGTCGACCTCAAACACCGGCTCGAACAATTCATGCGAGAGTTCGTCTATCCCAATGAGGAGGAATACTTCGCCCAGGTTGCGAGCGGCAATCGATTTAAGCCGGTGCCGATCATGGAAGAACTCAAGGACCGCGCACGCAAGACTGAATTCT
Source organism: Pseudomonadota bacterium (assembly GCA_031418675.1). Taxonomy (GTDB): domain Bacteria; phylum Pseudomonadota; class Gammaproteobacteria; genus JADJYF01. The sequence continues at coordinate 2,405 of JANOXY010000195.1, read as the reverse complement.
GGAATATCTGGTTGCCCGACAGCGAACACGGCCAGGGTCTCAAGAATCTTGAGTACGCGCCCTTGTGTGAAGTGATGGGGCGCTCACCCATCGCTCCCGAAGTGTTCAACTGCTCGGCGCCGGACACCGGCAATATGGAAGTGCTGGTGCGCTACGCCAGCCCCGAGCTGCAAGAGCGCTTCCTCAAACCGCTGCTCGACGGGCGGACCCGTTCGGCCTTTGGCATGACCGAAATCGAGGTCGCTTCATCCGACGCCACCAATATCGAAACCGACATTCGTCGCGATGGCGACGAATACGTCATCAATGGCCGCAAATGGTTTACCCATAACGTGCCCGACCCGCGTTGTGCCGTGATCATTCTGATGGGCAAAACCGACGCCAATCATCCCGATCGCCATAAACAGCAGTCCATGATCGTCGTGCCGTTTCCCCACCCAGGGGTGATCTACAAACGCATGCTGCCGATCATGGGTTTTGACGACGCGCCCCATGGTTATCCCGAAGTGGTGTTCGACAATGTGCGCGTGCCAGTGGAGAACATGCTGCTCGGTGAAGGTCGCGGTTTCGAAATTGCACAAGGGCGACTCGGGCCGGGGCGCATCCACCATTGCATGCGTCTGGTGGGTCTGGCCGAACGGGCGCTGGAGCGTATGTGCCGCCGGCTTGCATCGCGCGAAGCCTTCGGTGCAGCGGTTTCCACCCAGAGCGTGTGGAAAGAACGCATTGCCGAATCCCGTATCCTCATCGAACAGGCGCGGCTGTTGACCCTCAAGGCGGCGTGGATGATGGACACCGTCGGCAACAAAGGCGCCAAACAGGAAATCGCTATGATCAAGGTGATGGCGCCCAATATGGCGTGCAAGGTCATCGACTGGGCGATGCAGGCATTTGGTGGTGCGGGCATGACGGACGATTATGGTCTGCCGCTGGCTTATACCTGGGCTCGTTTGTTGCGTATCGCCGATGGTCCGGACGAGGTGCATCGCAATCAGATCGCGCGACTCGAGTTCAAAAAATACGATGGTGCGGTCAGCGAGAATGGCGGTTCCGCCCATATCCGCGCGCGCGACACGTCGCCGGACTTCGACGCGCGCCCACGCTGGATTTCGTAGATGCTGCCAACCACCATGGGTGCTCCCGGTAGGTGCGAATTCATTCGCACTTTTGATGCCCGCGCGACCCCAATCACCGCCTGCGCCACGCTAGCGCGAGCGGTCTATTGACGGCGCATCAAGGCCCGAGCAACGCACGTGCCCGATGCCGTCCACCACCAGACAGCCAACACGGACACGCCCCATGGCAATAGCGCAGGCAAGCTTTATCTGTTTGTTCTGCTCGCAATCACAGCGGGCGCTTTGTTCGGCCACTTCGATCCGACCCACGCCGTTGCACTGAAACCACTTGGCGATGGTTTCATCGCCCTGGTCAAAATGCTGATTGGTCCGATTGTGTTCTGTACCGTCGTGCTTGGCATTGCCGGCGCAGGTGATATGCGCAAGGTCGGGCGGGTGGGCGTACGTGCTTTGATTTATTTCGAGGTGGTATCAACCGTGGCCCTGGCGCTGGGCCTGGTCGTCATGCACCTGGTGCAACCGGGCAAGGGCTTCAACATCGACCCGGCCTCGCTCGATGCCAAGGCTGTCGCAGGTTATAGCCAGGCGGCGTCGGAACAGAGCACGGTTGAGTTCCTGCTGCACATTATTCCGCGCACCCTTATCGACGCGTTCACCGGTGCGGGCGATCTTTTGCAGATATTGTTGTTGGCGCTGCTGTTCGGCGCGGCTTTACTCAAGATGGGTAGCAGCGCCGAGCCCTTGCTGCGGTTGATTGCTGGTCTGGCGCAAGCCTTGTTCACCATGATGAACTTCATCATGAAGCTCGCACCGCTGGGTGCCGCCGGCGCAATGGCTTTCACCATCGGCAACTATGGTCTCGGCTCGCTCAAGCCGCTGGCGGCTTTGATGGGCAGTTTTTACCTGACCTGCGCACTGTTCGTGTTGATTGTGCTGGGGTCAATCGCGGCCTTCACCGGCTTCAATATTCTGCGCTTCATCGGCTATCTCAAAGACGAATTGCTGACCGTGCTTGGGACCTCCTCATCGGAAACGGCGCTGGTACCACTGATGGATAAACTTGAGCGCCTCGGCTGTCCACGCGCAGTGGTTGGTCTGGTGGTGCCGGCGGGTTATTCCTTCAATCTCGACGGTACGAATATCTACCTGACCATGGCCGCGCTGTTTGTCGCCCAAGCTTTGAATATCGATCTCAGCTTGCAGCAGGAACTGACGCTGCTCGGCGTTGCCATGCTGACTTCCAAAGGCGCTTCGGGCGTCACGGGCGCGGGCTTCATTACGCTCGCGGCGACCCTGGCTGTGGTGCCGACGATTCCCGTGGCCGGGCTG
>JANOXY010000194.1:0-3849 GCA_031418675.1 Pseudomonadota bacterium | reverse complement strand
CGAAGACGTGCTTGGATTATTCGCTGGACAGGTCGCGCGCTACAAACAACCTAAAGACGTGGTGTTTGTCGAAGCCTTGCCGCGTAACGCGATGGGCAAGGTGGAAGTGCAGCGCTTGCGCGAACTCGTGCGCGGTTGAAGCCCCGGTGGCGCGAGGCGCCACCGGCAAGCACACACCTAGAAGCTGTAACGTATGGTGCCACCGACCCAGCGTGGCATGCCGTAGAACTGCTCCGTCATGCCCAACACGGAACCGAGATCAAAGGTCTGCACCAGATAACGCGTGTCGGCGATATTGTTGACGAAGATGGCGGCCTCCCACTTGGTGTCCAGGGTGGTATAGCTGAAGCGCGCATCGCCGATGATGTAGCCATTTTGTGTGCTCGCTTCGGCGCGGGTCAGGCTGAAGTAGTGCTTGGAGCGGTAGCGGAAATCCGCCTGCCAAGCCAGCTTGCCATCCATATAGGGCCAGGAATAACGCAGCAGACCATTCAAGTTCCACTTCGGCGATTGCACCGGTTCAGTGTCGTCGGCACCCTGCGGACCGGGACCATCGAGATCAACTTCTTTGACGGTGACGTTGAGATAGGCAGCACCCAGCAGGAAGTCCAGGCCGTCGATGGGTGAAGCCTGGAATTCCAGCTCGAGACCATGGCTCTTGGCATCGGCGTTCGTAATGAAGGTCGTGAGCCCGACTATCTGAAAAGCCTGGTAGTCCGAATAGTCGTAATAAAAAGCCGACGCGTTCAAGCGTGCCTTGCCGTTGAACAGCTCCACCTTCATGCCCACTTCATAGGCATCGAGTTTTTCTTCCTTGAACTCCATATTGGTGTCGGTCAAGGGGATGATGCCGCCATTACCGAAGCTATTAAAATAGTCCGTGACGTCCAGCGGTGCGTTAAAACCACCACCCTTCACGCCGCGATTCCAGCCACCGTAGAACAACCAGTCCTGACTGGGCTTGTAGTTCAACTGTGCTTTTGCTGACCACAAGCTCTTGTCGAAAGCACCGTCGTAGTTGCCGAGGTTGGCGATGATCTGCTGATTACCATTGCGTTCGCGCAGTCCTGGCTGGAAGTCGACCAGGTTGGTTTCGAAATGGTGCTTTTTGTTCTCGTCGATATAGCGGAAGCCGACGATACCGGTCAGGGTCTGGGTGAGGTCGTACTCGGTCTGGCCAAACAAGGACCAGCTGTTGGTGCGGGTCTGGTAGGGGTTGTCGGTGCCCAGCGGCGTGCCATCGCCTTCGAACACCGTGCCGAGCGCACCGGTCGGTGCATCGATCAGCGGGCCGGTGAAACCCAGGCCGCCGAGGATGCTGTCGTTGCCCGGCCGGCTGCCGTCCCAGATCCCGCTTAGCAGCGGCTGTTCGGCGCCGTTGGCGTCCCGCACTTTGATATGCAGGAAGTAAAAACCCGCCACCCAGCGGAACTTGTTCATGTCACCGTTGAGTCGCAGTTCCTGCGAGAACTGATCGGCATCGGTGGCGAGGAAGAAGTTGAAGTCCTCAAGCGGCGATGCATCGGAGTCTTCGATGTAGTCGCGTTTGACCTCACTGTAGTCGGTGATCGAGGTCAGCTTGATGTTGTCGCGGAAGTCCCATTTGAAGGTTCCCGACACACCCATGGTGTGCATGTCCTGGCTGCCAAACTTGTTGTAATCACCGGCAAACTGATTGTTATCACCGTCGCGATAGCCGTTGAAGTTGGGCAGGTTGGGCGTGTAGAAGCCGTTGCCGGTTTTAGGATCGGCGCGGGTTGAGACGTTTTCCCAGAAACCAGTGCGGATCTGCTGCAAAGAGCCGCGCACATTGAGCAGGAATTCCGTGTCTTCCGTGGGCAGGAACAACAACTGGCCGCGGCCGGCATAGTCATTGTTATTGCCGATGTCATCATCGAGCACGCGGTTTTTCACGTAACCGTCGTCGCGATTGGTCGCGATCGACACACGCGCCCGGACCTTGTCGGTGACCGGCCCGCCAAACGCACCCTGAAACTTGTTCTGGCCGTAGTAGCCACCGGTGGCTTCGGCATAACCGTCGAATTCGTCGGTGGGCTTCTTGGACACAAAATGCGCCAGACCACCGGTTGCGTTGCGGCCGTAGAGCGTGCCCTGCGGACCGCGCAGGATCTCGACGCGTTCGATATCGAACAGCTGGAAGCCGGCGCTCGACATCTGGCTCAGGTAGACATCGTCGACGTAGATCGAAACCGGGCTTTCCTGGTTGGTCACAAAATCATTCTGCGCAACACCGCGGATGCCGATGGCGTAGTTCGACGGGCCATTGGGCTGGATGGTGCTGACACCGGGGGCAAGGCCGGTGACCTGCTGGGCGTTGCTGTAGCCCAGTTGCTGAATCTGTTTACCAGTGTAGGCCGACACCGCGATGCCAACGTCTTGAATGCTTTGATCGCGCTTCTGGGCGGTGACAGTGACTTCTTCGAGCACTTCGGCGTGGGACGCCAGCGTGGTTAAAGACGCGATGGCCGCGCACAGCGCGGCACGTCGGAATGTTGTCATGGTAAATAACCCCTGTTCGAAAAACTGCTCTTGTTCGGTTAGCCTCACCGAGGCTAACACTGCACAACGCCCGCCATCCGCGCTGCGTTTGCATACATTGTGTCGGAGTATAACAACCCCCCCCATGAGGGTCGATAAGTCTATTTATCGGGCACTTAAACTGGAAACATTAGACATGGCTGGAAAATTGGCGGTGTTATCCCAGCGGGCAAAGCGCTGCGCTTTTAACGACGGTCTCCGAGCATGACTCGACCCGCCTCGCGACCCGATTCTCTGTACTTCGATTACCCGCATTTCGACTTCGTGCCGCCTGCGGAAATGACGGGTTTGGTGCGGCGTCATGCGGTCGTGGTGGTTGGTGCCGGCCCGGTCGGTCTGAGTGCGGCACTCGAACTCGCCCGCCACGGTGTCGCGGTGGTGGTGGTTGACGATAAGGCCACGCTGAACGACGGCAGCCGCGCCATCTGCATCGCGCGCCATAGTCTCGAGGGTTTGCAGCAGCTCGGTGTTGCGAGCCGTTTCACCGCCAAGGGCCTGGGCTGGACCCATGGCACGTCCTACTTCCGCAGCCAACCGGTGTTCCGGTTAACCATGCCCGACAGTGTCGATGAACGCTTTCCACCCATGCTCAATCTGCAGCAACAGTACATCGAACAATACCTGGTCGAGCACGCGCAATCGCAGCCACATATCGAACTGCGCTGGCAGAATCGCGTATTGGACCTCCAACATGACGACCTCGGCGCGGTGTTGCACCTATCAACACCTGCGGGCGAGTACCACTTGCACGCCGATTACGTGATCGCAGCGGACGGCGCGCGCAGCGTGGTGCGCCAGGCGCTCGGTCTGAAGCTCGCCGGCGCCGCCCATGAAGGTCGTTATGTGATCGTCGATATCAGACTACGCTCCGACTATCCGACGGAGCGTCGCGCCTTTTTTGATTGTCCCGCCAACCCCGGTGCAACGGTGCTGGTGCACCGCCAGCCGGACGATATCTGGCGTATCGATTATCAGCTCGACGACAGCGAGGATGAGCACGAGGCACTGGCCGAGGTCACCATCCGCGCGCGCGTCGCCGCCATCGTCACCATGCTCGGTGAGGGTGCGCCCTGGGAGCTGGAGTGGTGGAGCATTTATAAGGCCTACACCCTGTGTCTCGATGATTACCGTCACGGGTGTGTGATGTTCTGCGGTGATGCGGCGCATCTGGTGCCGATTTTTGGTGTGCGTGGTTTGAACTCGGGCTTGGCCGATGCGATGAATATCGGCTGGAAGCTCGCTTATGTGGTGCGCGGCTGGGCGCCACCAAGTCTGCTCAACAGCTACAGT
>JANOXY010000193.1:0-23151 GCA_031418675.1 Pseudomonadota bacterium | reverse complement strand
AAAATTGGGCGTGCAACCAATCGTGTTGGCGCTGTCGTTTGTGTGTGCGAATTAATCCGCACCTACAGGTTGCAATTAAAAGGCTCGAAGCCATCTTGGGATAGCACCTCAGCTGCCGTCAGTTGGACCGAGCACCAGCAGGGTCTGGCCCGGCGCGACGTGCAGACCAGGCTTGCACAACACCCGCGTCACCGTGCCCGCCTGTTCGGCGACCACCGCTACCTCCATCTTCATGGATTCGACGATCAGCAAGGTGTCGCCCGCCGCGATGGGCTGGCCGGGCTCGACCAGCACCTGCCAGACGCTGCCATGCACGTGGGTGGTGGCGGCGCGTTCGCCATCAGCGAGCGCTGACTCCTGAGCATCGGCTACCAGCGCTTGAGCGTCGTCGATCACAAGATCCTGGCCGGCTGCCGCCCAGCGCGTGCGTTCCGCATCAAAAGCAGCCTGTTGGCCGGCCTTGAAACGCGCGATCGACTCACGATGTTCCGTCAGGAAAGTTTGATAGCGCGACAGGCTGAACGTGGTGTCTTCGATGTTGAGCGCATAACGTCCGCGCGGAAAATCTTCGCGGATCTGCAGCAGCTCCTCGGCACTGACCGGGAAAAAACGGATTTGATCAAAAAAGCGCAACAGCCATGGTTGTGAAAACGCGGCGGTCTGCCGATAGCGGTTCCACATCTGCAGGGTGCGACCGACAAACTGGTAACCGCCGGGCCCTTCCATGCCGTAGATGCACAGATACGAACCGCCAATGCCGACGGCGTTCTCCGGTGTCCAGGTGCGCGCCGGGTTGTACTTGGTAGTCACCAGGCGGTGACGCGGATCGAGCGGTGTGGCCACCGGTGCGCCGAGGTAGACGTCGCCCAAGCCCATCACGAGATAGGACGCGCTATATACGATGTCACGCACCGCCTGCTCATCGGCCAGACCGTTGATGCGCCGAATGAACTCGATATTGCTGGGACACCAGGGTGCGTCCGCTCGCACCGACTGCATATATTTATCGATCGCAAGCTGGGTGGAGGGGTCGTCCCAGGCCAGCGGCAGATGCACGATGCGCGACGGCACTTCATCGAGCGTCGTGTGTTCGAGATCACCCACCAGCGCGTCGAGTTCCCGCAGCAGGCGCGCCTGGGTCATCTGCCCCGGATTAAAATGCACCTGCAGCGAACGGATACCCGGCGTCAGATCAACGATGCCCGGCAAGCCGCTATCCTTTAAGCGCTGCCACAATGCGTGGACGCGAAAGCGCAACGGGATGTCGAGCACCAGCGGTCCAAATTCGATCAGGATGTACTCATCGCCGGCGGGCCGAACGACGATCTCATCGTAGGCGTTCGCGGCTGCGTAGCGTGCGATAGGCGCCTGGGTGGGCATGGCGGTTGTCCACGGCGGGCTCGCGGGTGTAAGGCTCGTGATCGCCGCATGCTGGGCCTCGACCAAAGCTCGTGCGGCCTCCTGTGTGACCGGCGCGAAGCGCACGCGATCACCCGGTCGCAACTGGCCGAGACACCAGCGATCGGCCGCAATCACAGTGGCCGGGCAAACAAAGCCACCGAGACTCGGTCCATCGGGCCCAAGGATCACCGGCATGTCGCCGGTAAAATCGACGGCGCCGATGGCATAAGCGTTGTCGTGCAGGTTGGACGGATGCAGGCCCGCTTCGCCGCCATCGCTGCGCGCCCAGCGCGGCTTCGGCCCGATCAGACGCACACCGGTGCGGCTCGAGTTGTAATGCACTTCCCACGCGGTGTTGAACAGCGTGTCGATATCCTCAGGCTGAAAAAAATCCGGTGCGCCGTGTGGGCCATAGATGACGCGCAAGTTCCAATCGGAGGTATAGACCGGTGCTTGTGCTGCGATCGACTGGGACGCTGCCGGACCCGCCACATCCTGACCAACATGCAGCACGTCGGCCAGCCGCAATGCGCGGCCACCGTGACCGCCAAAGCGGCCCAGGGTAAACGTCGCACGGCTGCCCATGTAACGCGGTACATCGATGCCACCACGCACTGCGAGATAGGCACGCACACCACCACCGCTAATGGCGCCGAGTTTGAGCACACTGCCTGCCGGCACACCAATGGCCTGCCACCAGGCGACGGCCTGACCATCGAGTTCCGCTGCGAGTTGGGCGCCGGTCAAGGCGATGGTCACCGCCGTGTTGAAGCGCAAGCTTGGACCCGTGACGGTGATTTCCAGCGCGGCTGCATCATCTGCATTACCAACGAGGCGATTGGCGAGCCGACAGGCATAGTCGTCCATCGGCCCCGAGGGTGGCACACCGACATCCCAGTGACCCAGGCGACCGGGATAGTCCTGCACGGTGGTGTCGGTGCCGGGTGTCAGCACGTCGATGCTGTCTGCCACGAATACGTGATTGGCGAGGCTGGCTGTGATCTGTCGCCCTTCGCGCAATACTCGACTCGCGACGACGGAGCGCAGGTAGGCAAGATTGGTTTCCAGACCCGCGAAGCGGCTCGTTGCAAGTGCATCGGCGAGCTTGGCCAGCGCCAGGTCACGGTTTGGTGCATGCACAATGATCTTCGCGAGCATCGGATCGTAAAACGGTGAAACCTCGACACCGGCATTGACCCAAGTGTCACAGCGCGCGTCGTCGGGCAGTACCACCTCGGTCAGCAGTCCAGCGGCGGGCTGGAAGTTTTTGGCCGGATCCTCGGCATAGATGCGTGCCTGGATCGAATGCCCGTGTGATGTCGGTGTGAGCGTTTCCAGCGGCGGCAATTCGTCCGCCGCGAGCCGCACCATCCATTCGACGATGTCCACGCCGGTGACCATTTCAGTGACACCGTGTTCAACCTGCAGACGTGTGTTCACCTCGAGGAAATAGAAGCGCTCGGTATCGCAGTCGTAAACAAACTCGACGGTGCCAGCGGATCGATAGTGCACCGACTGACCGAGCGCGACGGCCTGCGCGGCCAAGGCCTGCCGCGTGTCATCGCCGAGACCTGGGGCCGGTGTTTCTTCTATCACTTTCTGGTTGCGTCGCTGCAGTGAGCAGTCCCGTTCACCGAGTGCGAGCACTCCACCTTGCCCATCACCAAACAACTGCACTTCAAGGTGGCGCGCGCGCTCGACGAATTTTTCAAGATACAGACCGCCGTCGGCAAAGTTGCTGCGCGACAGGCGCTGCACGGAATCGAAGGCACTGGCGAGCGCCGCCTCATCACGGCACAACTGCATGCCTATGCCGCCACCACCGGCCGTGCTCTTCAACATCACCGGATAACCGATCGCCGCCGCGCCGGTTATTGCCGCCTGGGCATCGGTCAGCAAGCCGGTGCCAGGCAGCAGCGGCAAGCCACTCGCTGCGGCCAGGGCACGGGCCGTGTGCTTCAGGCCGAAGTCACGCAGCTGTGCCGGGGTCGGACCGATGAAGACGATACCGGCAGCGGCGCAGGCCTCAGCAAAATTTGCGTTCTCGGATAAAAATCCATACCCGGGATGGATCGCTTCAGCACCGGTGTGTTGCGCGACAGCGATGATCTTGGCGAAATCGAGATAGCTTTCAGCCGCCAGTGCCGTGCCGATACAGAGCGCTTCATCGGCCTCGTTAACGTGACGCGAATCGGCATCCGCTTGGGTATAAACCGCAACCACACCCACGTTCATACGACGCAAAGTACGCGCGATACGGCAGGCGATGGCGCCGCGATTGGCAATCAGAATCTTCTTGAACACAACATGACCTCAGCGCGTGCGCGGGCCGTCCCGCGTAAAGATCATGGCGTCGGGTCGTCCCGCCGCCGCCCACCACTTAGTCCCAGACGATCATGCGCACCGGTGTCGGGCTGTAGGCATTGCAGGGATTGTTGAGTTGCGGACAGTTTGATACCAGCACCAGCACCGGCATTGCGGCTTGCATTTCCACATACTTACCGGCATCGGAAATGCCATCTTCAAAACTCAATCGCCCTTCGGCTGTCACGGGCACGTTCATGAAAAAATTGATGTTGGCCGGCAGATCCCGTTTGGTGAGCAGACCATGGGAACGTGCGCAGGCGAGCAGGAAGCTGTCACGACAACTATGCATGGGCCATTTGTCGAGCGCATAACGCACCTGATTGCTTTCCGCTGCGCAGGCGCCTCCCAGGGTGTCGTGGCGCCCACAGGTATCGGCGGTGATAGTCAGCATCACGCGACCTTCGTTGGAAACCAGTGCGGTGCCCGCGCCGAGGTAAAGATTGCCTTGCGCGCGGATGGTGTCCTGGGCGCTGTAGCGCTCGCTGGGATCGTCTGCATTAAAAAACAGCGTATCGACGGCCTGATTGCCTTCGAGATCGAGAATGCGCAGGGTCTGACCTGCCGCGAGTCGATAAAGCCAGGGCTCACCGGCCAATACATCACAGCTAAAAACCGCGCTGGTGGCATCAAGTGTGCTTACCACGATAGTCATGTCGGCCACTCCCGATTCAATGGCCCGCATGATCATGCTGGCAGTGATAACGCGCGGTATTGGCAAAACCACGGCCGTTTTCTGCGCGGGACAGTCGACACTGATCGTCCTCGCCCGCCGCGCCGAGATAGACAATGTCGACCTGCACCGGCTTGGGCTGCCAACGGCTCGCGGGATCGAGTGGATGTGGACAGGTATCGAGCACCACCAGCGTGTCCATCTCGGCCCGCAGTTCGACCTGACTGCCGGGGGCCGAATGAGCGGCGACAAAATGCAAAGCACCCGTCGTGTCGACCGCTGCCTTACTGAAAAAATTGACGTTGGCGACAAGGTCCGGCAGCCCCATGCCCCATTTACCCAATTCCACCAATAACGAATCGCGCCCATTACGATGACAGGCGTTGCGCGCTTGCTGATAGTGAGACTCGCCGTATTGCGCAGCGACCAGCGACGCATTGCCAACACCACAGAACGCATCATGCCAACCACAACTGTCGGCCGTGATTGAGACCAGAATGCGCCCCATGTCGGAGTACAAACAGTGGCCGCGGGTCAGGTAGGCCGTGTGCTGTGCTTTCAGCGTGTCGGCCATGTTGTAACGTTCGAGATGCTGGTGCGCGTTGTAGAACAGCGCTGCGCAGTTGGCACCACCTTCGACATCGGTGAGACGTAGCCCATAAGCACGCCGCAGTTCGACCGACCAATGCCGGGCGCCGGGTACAAGTTCTTGTCTGACGATGGTGCCGACGGTTGGCGGAGTCGCAGTCATATCATCCCTCGGTGATGCGATCAGGCCGGTGCCAGGACCGGGCTGTGTCTGTTGAGTGGCAGGTCATAGGTGACGTTTGCGCCGTAGGCGTTGGGCTCCTGCGGATCGGCGCGCACCTTGTCGAACACAAACAAACGCGTGCCCAGCGCAAAACCTTCCTTCAAATCGTGGGTGATCATCAGGACGGTGAGCTTGTGGGCCTGCCACAGGTCAGTGACGAGTACATGCATATCGTGGCGAATGCCGGGATCGAGCGCGCCGAAGGGTTCGTCCAGCAGCAGGATCCGTGGCCGTGCAATCAGGCTCTGGGCCAGCGCGAGGCGCTGCTGCATGCCGCCGGACAGTTCACTCGGATAACGCCGCTGGGCGCTGGCCAGGCCGACCTGCGCAAGCAGGGTCAAAGCCTCTTCTTCGGCCGCGCGACGGCGTGCACCGAACAGGCGGCCGACCAGTTTTGATTCTTTCAGCTCGCGGGCCAGCATGACATTGGCCAGCACGGTCAGATGGGGAAATACCGAGTAGCGCTGGAATACGATGCCGCGCTCGCTGTCCGGCTCCATGCGCAAGGGCTGGCCGTCGAGCAGGATCGCACCTTTGTCCGGTGGCTCTTCGCCGAGCACCATGCGCAGAAAAGTGGTCTTGCCACAGCCCGAGGCCCCGACCACAGCGCAGAACTCCCCCGCGTCGATACGCAGATTAAGTCGTTCCAGCACGACGTTATCGCCGTAACGTTTCCACACGTTGCGCGCTTCGATGAGGGGCACCGTGGTGCTCATACGGATGCGCCCATGTTGTGCCAGGGAAACGCCTTGCGACTTACAAAACGCAGCACGCGATCCATGGTGTAAGCAAGCAGCGTAATCCACAGCACATAGGGCAGAATCACATCCATCGCAAGATAACGACGCACGAGAAAGATGCGGTAACCGAGCCCGTCCGTGGCCGCGATGGCCTCGGCTGCGATCAGAAACAGCCAAGCCGCACCGAGTGACAGTCGTACGGCATCGATCAATCGCGGCAGCGCCAGCGGCAATACCACCCTTAGAATTACAAGCCAGGTTGAAGCGCCTAGCGTTTGCGCCTTGACGATCAGCTCACGCGGTATTTCGCGCACACGGCCTTGAATATCACGGGCGATGACCGGTGCGATGCCAAACACAATCAGCACGACTTTCGATAGCTCGCCCAGGCCGAACACAATAAACAGAATAGGTAAGACCGCCATCGGCGGAATCATCGAGACACTCGCCACAAACGGTGACAGGCCGGCGCTGAAAAGCGGCAAGGCGCCGAGTGTGATCCCGACGACCAGCCCTATCGCGGCGCTGATCGCGACCGCGGTGGTGAGCCGCCGCAGACTGGCGGCAGTATCAACCCACCACAGCAGCTCACCACTGCGTTTGCTCGGCACCAGTGCCATGCGCTCGATTGCCGCGCCGATGCTCGTCACGGCCGGTAACAGCTTGTCGTTAGGGTTCGCGGCCAGCCGCTCGCTGGAAAAACTCACATAGGCCAGCAAGACCAATACAAAAGGCAGCAGCGCCAGGGTGATCGCCGTTGCGCGCTGTGGTCGCAGGTTGATCAGGCGTTTCATGACTCGGCGCGTCGCCCTTCAAGCAGCTTCAGAGCTTGTGGTCTGCGGCCATTTTCATGTAGGTGTCGTCATAGCGCAGCTTGAGGTTGGTTTTGTCACCCGCGACAACACCGCCTGGGAAAGCAACACCGATGAAGTCGGCGCTGCTTGCACCTTCACCGAGCAGGCCATGGTCAAAAGAAAATTTTGAGACATGGGCCATGGTCTTCTGCAGATCAGGACTCTGGACGAAAGTCACGGCTTCAGCGGCAGTCCAGAACATTCTGGTGGTGGAAAGCTGGCTCTCGAAGCCGGCCAGATCAGTACCGGATGCCTTCGCCATGGCGGTGCGTGCGGTCTTGCCGGCCTCGTCCTGCTGTTTCATCACAGCCAGGATTTCGTACCAGGCACCGACCAGTGCTTTGCCGAAGGCCGGGTTCGCCGCCAGCGTTGCGGAGTTGACCACCATCAGGTCGATGATCTCACCCGGAATCTTGCCGGAATCGAACACTTTATGAGTCTTAGGTGTCTTCATGATCTCCGACAGCTGCGGGTTCCAGGTCACGATGGCTGACACATCAGCCGACGCTGCGGCAGACACGATGTCGGCGTCAGAGGTGTTCACGACCTTCACGTCTTTCTCGCTGGCACCCATGCCTTCCAGCGCACGGGCCAGCAAGTAGTGGGACACCGACAGCTCGACGAGATTGACCGACTGGCCTTTGATCGCCGCCAGATCGGCCTTGTCTTTCAGAATGATGCCGTCGTTGCCGTTGGAGAAGTCGCCAACGATGAGTGCGGTGGAATCCACGCCACCCGCCGCCGGAATGGTCAGCGCATCCATGTTGGTCATGACGCAGCCGTCGAAGCCGCCGGCGGTGTACTGATTGATCGACTCGACGTAATCGTTCAGCTGTACGACTTCAATTTCAATGCCGTACTTGTCAGCCCACTTCTTGATGATGCCGGCATTCTCGCCGTAGTCCCACGGCATCCAGCCCACATAAATAGTCCAGGCGATCTTGAATTTCTGTTTGGCCTCAGCGGCCGCAAGCGGGCTGCTCAGTGCGAGCGAAACAACTGCACACAGCACGGCCAACAGCACAGTACGACGGGTAAGACGAGCGACGGAACGCATCATGGCATGTCTCCTCAGATCGAAATTGGGCATCTACAAACAAGCACACAGGAGGACCTGGCTAGTGTTCTCCCGGGCTTTTGTCCCGCCGTGTAACCTCCGAGGAGAGGTCGGTTGCTCTCGGACCAGTCACCCGCGTCAGCGAGCCGGAACCCTAGCGACCTATTTTGTGTTTCGAATCCTGCGGCGCTTTGCCGTGACCGCCGGTCCTGCGGGATATGTGCTGCGAGATCTGTGCCATACGCACAATTGGCAGCTGCCAACAGCGCTAAGCCGCGCAGCTTGCGCCTCGCGTGCGCCAATAGAGAGCGTTCTAGCCTGCGGCCGCACCGAAGCGGGGCGTCAAGGGGAGTGGTTAGTCTGGTGTCCTGAGAGGATCTTCGGTAATTCCCGTCACCTTCCGTAGGTGCGAATTTATTCGCACATTCGAGGTCCGCGTTTCGTGTTGGAGCACGCTATTGAACGTGCGAATAAATTCGCACCTACAGGGGGAGGCGCTGGTGCGGTGGAGCAATCGTGAACGTTCATCGTGGGACACCGTACCAGACACAAGCCAGTCGTGTGCGCCCGCCCTTACTCACGTTTTAGCTTCAACTCCCGTCAGGTAGGTCAACAGCGCCGACGTCCATGGGCATGGTCACGCCGTGGCCGCCACTAAGCGCGCTTCGCGTACCGGCAGACTGACGATGGCTGCCAGCAATGCAAGCACGGCGTCAGCGATGAACATCCACGAATAATCGCCAAAACGAGTCACTGCATAACCGCCCAGCCAGGCGCCGAAGAAGGCCCCGATCTGGTGGGACAGCATCGCAAAACCGAACAAGGTCGACAGATAGCGTGTGCCGAACAACTTGCCCACCAGCCCGGCGGTGGCCGGCACATTGGCCAGCCACAACAAACCCATCACGATGGAAAATGCATAAAAGGTGAGCGCCGTTTTTGGCGCGATGAGATATAGCGCGAGGGTCACGGCGCGGCCCAGATAAATCCAGAACAGGATGGACTTCAGTCGCACGCGCACGCTTAACCAACCGGCGCTGAGGGTGCCGACCAGGTTCGCGATACCGATCAAGCCTATCGAGGTGGCGGCCACCGATGCCGATAGCCCACACATCTGCACTACCCCCGGCATGTGGTCACGAGAAAAGCGACGTGAAAACCGCAGGTGGAAAACCCTAGCAACAACCACAGATAACTGGCATCGCTCGCGGCGACGCGCAGCTGCGCGGTGAGGGTCAGGTGAGGCGTCGTGGTCGCGCTCACTGCCACTGCCGACGGCGTACGTCGGCGCAGGGGCCAGGCCAGAAACAAAGTGCTTAAAGCCGTCGCTGCCAGGGTCAGCATCGCGGTAACCCAACCGAAGGCGCCGATCAAAGCCTGGGTCAGTGGCGCGAATACAAACTGACCCAGCGAGCCACCGGACGAAATGATGCTGACGGCAAATGTGCGGCGCTCGGCCGGAATGTCGCGCGAAGCCGCGCCGAGCAGAATCGTCAGGCTGCCGGCGCCTGCGCCCACGGCGCTCAGAATGCCCAGCGAAAAGATCAGCGCCCACTCGGAAGAGACAAAGGGTGTCAGGGCAAACCCGGCCGCGATCATCACACCGCCTGCGGCGATGACAGGACTCGGTCCGTAACGATCGGCCAGCGCCCCAAACAGTGGCTGCGCCAGACCCCAAGCGAACTGGCCGATGGCCAGGGCAAAACTGATGGCGACAATGCCCAGCCCCGTCGAGCTGTTCAAGGGCGCAATGAACAGACCGCTGACCTGGCGGCCACCCATGGTGATCATGATGATCAAGGTGGCCGCAATGATCGTGATCCACGGCATCGGCGTGGTCCCGCGCGACAAGGTGTCCGGTGTTGTCACAGCGCCAGCCCCGCGTGATTCCACCACGCCAGGCCTGAATAGGCGCGCCGATCGATCTCGAAGGTCCACGCGGAGCGATGCTGGCTCGCAAGGTGGTAATAAGGGTTGGCAATTTCAGTGGGCGGCAGCAGCCCGTCTTTGTCCAAGCCCTTGTGCGCGCGTAAAGCCTGGTAAGGCGCCGGCCCAAGCATCTCGCCCAAGGTATCCGGCGCATCCACTGCACCATCGATCACGATGTGGGCAATGTGTACGCCTTTGGCAGCAAACTCGGCATTGAGGGTCTGACAGGGCAGCCGCCGCCCACCCATCTCAAAGATTTTGAGTGAAGTCTCGGCGAGCGCACGATCACCGATCTGCGCACGGAGCTTGTAAACCGCCACGTCAATCGCACCAATCCGGCTTTCGATGTTTTCGATCAAGGCCTCAATGCTGTTCTCTTCGATGGCGTTCAACGTGAAAACACTCGCCGCACCGCCGGCGTGCGTGATCTCCGTCACCAGGCGCGCCAAGCCCTGGCTGTCAGAGCGTCTGGCCAGGCACGCGTGGAAACCTTCGCGAGCAAAACGTTTTGCCACATGACCACCAATGCCAGCACCGGCACCGATCACGAGGCAGACGGGTTGAGTCATGATCCATTCCCGGTTAACCAACCGGCGCAGTTTACCCTATGCATCTGGCCTACTCCTCGCGGCCAGAGACGAATCAGGCTATGTTGTGCTGATGGCACCACCTGACTTAAGCGAAAACTTCGCGCGCATGTTTCACCTGCCGAGTGGGCGCTCGTTCGAAGTGGTCTTGGGGATCGGATTGTTGCTCGCTGCCGCGTGGTCGTGTGTTTACACCGTGCCCAGCGATTCGGTGGGTGTCATTCAACGCTTTGGCCGGTTTTTACGTTATGTCGATCCGGGCCTCCACTTTAAACTTCCCATGGGTGTGGACGTTGCGACCATCGTGCCGATCAAGCGGCAATTGAAGCAGGAATTCGGCTTTTCCACCGAGGGCGCCACCAACCCCTATCAGACCTCCCGCGAGCCCGAGGCGGAAACCCAGATGGTGACGGGTGACCTCAATGCCGCGCTGGTTGAATGGGTCGTGCAATACCGCATCGATGATCCGTCGAAATTTCTGTTTCATATTCGTGATCCCCAGGCCACGCTGCGCGACGTCTCGGAATCGGTGATGCGTGAGGCGGTCGGTGATCGGACCGTCGATGAGGTGATTACCATTGGCCGCCAGGAAATCGAAGTTGCAGCCCTGGCGCGTATGCAAACCCTAGCGGCCAAGTACGAACTTGGTGTGAGTATCGATCAGGTACAGCTCAAAAACGTCAATCCGCCGCAGCCGGTGCAAGCCTCCTTCAATGAAGTCAATCAGGCCCAACAGGAAAAAGAAAAACTGATCAACGAGGCGCGGCGGGAATATAACAAGGTGATCCCGCTTGCCGAAGGTGAGAAGGACCAGCGCGTACGGGAAGCTGAAGGTTACAAATTGAAGCGTGTTAATGAGGCCGAGGGCGACGTGGCGCGCTTCAATGCGGTATTCACCGAGTACCTGAAGGCCCCCGAAGTCACCAAGCGCCGCATCTACCTGGAAACCATGCAGGACGTCTTACCGAAACTGCGTTCCACCATCATCCTCGACGAGCAAGGCCGCCAAATCCTGCCGCTCATGCAGCTCGATCAACAACCCAAGGCGCTGGCGCCATGAGATCAGTGATTTCGGTCCTGACCATTGTGCTCGTACTTGCGGCAGCGGCAGCGCTGATGAGCGCAGCTTTTACGGTCAACGAGACCGAGCAGGTCATCATCACCCAGTTTGGCAAACCGGTCGGCGCGCCGATCACCAGTGCCGGACTCAAGTTCAAGCTGCCCTTTATCCAAGATGTCAACCCGATCGAAAAGCGCATCCTGGAGTGGGATGGCAAACCGACCGACATGCCCACCAAGGACAAGCTCTACATCTCGGTGGATCTGTTCGCCCGCTGGCGCATTATCGATCCACTGCAATACTTCCTGCGCCTGCGCGACGAACGCAGTGCCCAGTCGCGACTCGACGACATCCTGGGCAGCGAGACGCGCAATGCCATCGCCAAGCACGAGCTGATTGAAATAGTCAGGACCACCAAGGATCGTGTTCCGACCCAGGACACCACCCTGGGGGACGCCAACAATGTGCTCGGCACCTTGGTACCTATCCAGATGGGACGCGAAAAGGTCGAGCAGCAGATCTTCGCAGCTGCGGCTGGCAAGGTTGCGGTGTTCGGCATTGAGCTGCTGGATATCCGCTTCATGCGCATCAACTACAACGAGTCGGTGCAGCCGAAGATTTATGATCGTATGACCAGCGAACGCCAGCAGATAGCTGAACAGTTCCGCTCGGAGGGCAACGGCGAAGCGGCACGCATCAACGGCAATCGTGAGCGCGAATTGCAAAAAATCCGGTCCGAGGCCTACCGTCGTGTGGAAGAGATCCGCGGTGAAGCCGACGCAACGGCTACCGAAATCTATGCGCGCACCTATAACCAGAACGCCGATGCGGTGCGCTTCTATGAATTCACGCGCACCATGAGTGCGTATCGCGACATTATTGCCGGTGGCACCACGCTGGTGCTTTCCACCGACAGTGAACTGTTCAAGTTTTTAAAGGGCATCAATCCTTAGGCACCTTCAGGCACAGTGCGAATCTGTTGCGGTGTTGGCGAAGTTCTGGCGATGTAGCGGGTGCAAATCGGTTCAGCTCAGGTAAGGGTATGGATCGACTACCTTGGCGCGCTCGAAATTCGCAAGGAGACCCGCCGGGTGAGAGTGAACCTAGGAGGCCTGTTGTTAGCCGCGTCACTGGGACTCAGTGGCTGCGTGAGTACCATCGTCGACGCGACTACTGATGCCGCGATTGCCGTCGTCAAGATCCCCTTCAAGATTGGCGGCGCCGCAGTCGACATGATGAAAGGCAAAGATCCCGACGAGGTAGGTGATGAACGCCGCGCTCGCGCGCGAGAGCAGCGTAAAAATCCTGCGCACGAAGGCGAGGATCAACCGGGTGACGACGACAATACTGAAAGCGAAGCCCAAACCAGGACCTGAGATCAGCGTCCCGCTATCTGTCGGACCACGCGCCGACATCGCTGCATCTATGCTTCTAAGTCATCAAAATACGGCGGATTGACGATGGCGCGCGGATGGTTGAGAAACACCCGCTCGCGATGGGCGGGATGCCCGGGGTCGAGTGTTGCGAACCAGCGGCGGATCTCGCCGATAGGTGTGTGACGGTTGTTGGCGTCCCAGTGCTCGGCCTGCGGCGTGAAACAACGTGTGCCCAGGTCACTTTGCGCAATACGCGCGCAGACCACTTCAAGCAAGCGCGTGCAGTCTGTCATGCTTCGAGTAAAAACATCTTCGATGCTGGCGCTGGCAGGCACTTCCCAACGTTCGGCCAGATAGATCGGGCCGTGGTCAATCTCAGTATCCACCTCGTGCACCGTAACACCATGGTGGGTGCGCGTTGCGCGGTTGACCACCGGCTGACACCACACGCCCCAGCAACCGCCATGCTCCGGCGGCGCGGGATGAATATTGACGGCGCCGAAACTGGCACGTTGGAGGTGGTGTGCTTTGAGAATGATGCCGCTGACGTGGGAAATAATCAGATTGAAATCGGTCGCCTCGATAGCCGCCAGGACTTCAGATTTGGTCGCGGTATTGCCGAACTCCCAGAACATCACAGTCGGTGCACGAAAGTGTTGTTGTGTTATGGCGGTGACTTGAGCAAGCGCGCCAGGAATTGATGTGAGTATGAGTGGACGATAGTCAGAGGTCATGGGTGCCGCTCCGTGGTTGATGACTTGATTATTGCGCCGTGCCGTGGGGTTCTGCGAGTGCGCGCGAACGAGCTGTGGCGCAGGCCAAGCAAGTCGGCGCCTTGTCGTCGTCCGGGTGGCAGCGTTTGCCGGGCGCTTGAAATCCCGCTTACGACGCCTGTCGCCGGATCGAGCGGCTGCTCAGGAGCAGCGCCAACCACACCGGTAGCCAGGCCAGCATCAACGATATCGGCACCCAAGTCGCAGGCAAACCTGTTGGCAGCTGGAACAACCGCCGTCCGAGGCCGGTGCACAACAGCAGACCGAACAAGCCTAGCCAGGCCGCTGGCCGTGGCACATCCTCGTGGCACAGAAGAAAAACAATGGGCAACAGCAATAGCACCAGGTAATGGTTCCAGACCAGCGGCGACAGCGCGAGCATCATGACCAGACCGAGGCCGGTGGCGATGTAAACGGTTGGGTTCATCTCCGGCTCAAGGCGCGCAGGTCGCGACCCGGTACGCGTCGCGCCGCACACGATCACGCTGGTCAGCAATAGGCTGCCTACGCCGATGATGGCAGTCGGTACGGAGGTGTGCATACGTTCGGCGAGATAACTGACCGTTGAAATGTTGCCGGCACTGAGCGGGTATGAAATCCGATCACCGGCTGAAGTCAGCTCCGCAAACCAGTCCGACCACACCCTGTCGCTGCCGAAGAATATGCACGGCAGCAGCGCAAATAGCGCGCCACACGCGGCTGCGGCCAGTGTCCAGACCGCGCGGCCCAGATGGGTCATGCGTTGCAGGTGAACCCATGCCAGCAGAACTGCGCCTAATGCGACGGTTGGTTTGTAGAGCGTCAGGCCCACGAGCATCAACGCAACTGCGCCGTGCATGGTTATGGTCATCGCTCCTCGGCGTGCTGCCATCGCGGCGACACACGCTAGCAGCAACACCTGATGGGCGTTGGTATTGCCGACATTCACATCGAGCAAGAGCGGATCACTGGCGGCGGTGGCCAGCGCAGCAAACAGACAAGCCCATGCCCACCGTCCGGAGCACAGGCCCGCAAGCAGGGCTATGGCGGCCCATAGGCCGACGATCTGCGTGATGCGATACCCGTACAGATAAGCCCAGTAGTTCACCGGCGCCAGCCCGTGCAGGTAGTAAAGCAAGGGCGTAGCGGTGAGATCGAAGGGCAGCGCTTCAGCGGCAGCGCGTGAGAGCGCCAAATCGGCGCGCTCGGCCAGCTGCTTGTGTAATGCCTGGGTATATTGCGCGACAGCCGTGTAGGGGCTGCCCAGGTGCACGTTGTCGGCTCGATGTGCCACGGGGATCGCCCAATAGCGGAACAGATCGACCCCGGGTGTCGACAATACCTGGGGCCACAGTGACAACGAAGCCATCATGCACAGCGCCAGGGCAGCGGTCGCGACTGTCGATGGAGAGAGTTTCATGGCCGTCAGCCGCGCGGTTTTGATGGGCGGGGCCCGATTATAGACTTCATGGGTGGCCGGCAATGCCCACCAACCGGAAAGCCGCGCCGCTGCCGCCTCACCAAACTGATCAAACACCATGGATGCATTGCGCGCCCGTTCTGGGGGAAAATGCCGGCGCGGTGCTTCTAGTTCTCAAAAGTCGGATTTTTTTGGTCGGACGCAGGAGGGTAGCGCGTACAAACGCGGGTATCCGAGCGGGTATCGAGTCGCACTCTCTGGTGATGGCACCAGATATTTCACAAGGATCCCCGCGCTATGCTGCTCATGATCGATAACTACGACTCCTTCACCTACAACCTCGTGCAGTACTGTGGGGAGTTGGGCCAGGACGTGCGGGTGGAGCGCAACGACGCGATCTCCATCGCAGATATCCGGGCCATGGCGCCGCAATACATCATCATCTCGCCAGGGCCGTGCAGCCCGGATCAAGCCGGAATCTCGCTCGCGGTGGTGCGCGAGTTGTCCGATGAATTTCCCATCCTCGGTGTGTGTCTGGGACACCAGAGCATCGCCCAGGCGTTTGGTGGCCGCGTGGTACACGCCAAGCGTGTCATGCACGGTAAAACTTCGCCGATTCATCATCAGGATCGCGGTGTGTTTCGGGCGCTAACCAACCCGTTTACTGCGACTCGTTACCATTCGCTGGTGGCTGAACGCGCAACACTGCCGGCGTGTCTGGAGATCACAGCGTGGACCGAGAACGAGGACGGCGCCTTTGACGAGATCATGGGCGTGCAGCACAAAACACTGCCGGTGCACGGCGTGCAGTTCCATCCAGAATCCATCCTGACCGCCCACGGCCATCTACTGCTGGAGAATTTCTTCGAACTTGGTCGCGGGTCGGCCTGAGGCACCATGGAAATCCAAGCCGCCATCCGTCGTGTGGTTGATAAGCACGATTTGAGCTTCGACGAAATGCAGAGCGTGATGCGCACCATCATGGGCGGTGACGCCACCCAGGCGCAGATCGCCGGGCTTCTGATCGCCCTGCGTATGAAGGGTGAGACCATCGATGAAATCGCGGCCGCCGCGAGCGTGATGCGCGAGCTCGCGCAACATGTTGAGGTCAACATCACGCCCTTGATCGACACCTGTGGCACCGGTGGCGATGGCATTGGCACCTTCAACATTTCCACCGCCGCGGCGTTTGTCACGGCAGCGGCGGGTGGTCACATCGCCAAACACGGCAATCGTGCCGCATCGGGCGCAAGCGGTAGTGCTGACGTACTGGAAGCGGCGGGCGCGCGCATCGACCTCACGCCGGCCCAGGTGGCGGACTGCGTGCGCCAGGTCGGTGTGGGGTTCATGTTTGCGCCGGCCCACCATGGCGCTACCCGGCACGCCGCCGGTCCGCGCCGCGAGCTGGGTACGCGCACGCTGTTCAACGTGCTGGGGCCGCTGACCAATCCCGCCAGTGCGACGGTGCAGTTGATGGGTGTCTACGACGTGTCGTGGGTCACTCGCGCAGCCGAAGTTTTACGTCGACTGGGGGTTGCGCGTGCCATGGTGGTCTGTGCGGAAGATGGCATGGACGAGATCAGCGTTGGTGCCCTGACCCACGCGGCAGAGCTGCGTGAAGGTGTGGTGCATAGTTTCGTCATCGACCCACGCACGCTGGGCATCAACTTTGCGCCGCTTACAAGTCTGGCCGCGCGCGATCCGCAGGCGAGTCTTGCCCACATCCGCGCGGTCTTCGATGACTGCCCCGGCCCGGCGCGCGACATCGTGGCCTTAAATGCCGGCGCGGCCATTTATATCGCGGGTCTGGCCGGCGATCTGGGCGCGGGAATAGCGCGCGCCCGGGAAGTGATTGCCAGTGGCGCGGCGCGTGAATGTTTTGCGCGATTCATCGCCCACACCCAGACCTTCAAGAAAACCTGAGCAAGCGGACCATGAGCGACATCCTGACTGACATCGTGGCCCACAAAAAAACTGAGGTGGCGGCGCGCAAAGCTCTGCGCTCCCTGGCTGACCTGGACCGGGCGGCGCGTGGGGCCAGCCCGGCGCGCGGCTTTTACAACGCCTTGCTCGTCAAAGTGCAGGCGGGTGCACCGGGTGTGATCGCCGAATGCAAGAAGGCTTCACCGAGCAAGGGTGTGATACGTGAACACTACGACCCCGCCGCGATTGCCGCGAGCTATCAAAAAGGCGGCGCAGCCTGTCTTTCAGTACTGACCGATGAGCGCTTTTTTCAGGGCAACGATACTCACCTGCAGGCAGCACGGGCAGCTTGTGATCTCCCGATCATCCGCAAGGATTTCATGATTGATCCCTATCAAATTATCGAAGCGCGGGCCTTGGGTGCCGACTGCATTCTGCTGATCGCGGCCTGTCTGGACGATGTGTTGATGGATGAACTGGCTCGCACAGCCCATGAGCTGGGGCTGGATGTATTGACGGAAGTCCACGACCGAACCGAACTCGAACGGGCGCTGCGCCTGCGCACACCCATGATTGGAATCAACAATCGTGATCTGAAACGCTTTGTTACCGACATCAATACAACGGTCGGGCTGTTGAAAGATATCCCTGGGGATCGTTTAGTCGTGACGGAGTCAGGCATCAATACAGTCCAAGACGTGCAGGATCTGCGCGGTCATGGGGTCAATGCTTTTCTGGTGGGTGAGGCGTTTATGCGCGCCGATAATCCCGGCGCCCGCTTGCGGGAATTGTTTTTCCCCGCTTAAGCCCGTGAGCCGCGCTCAGCGGGTGGTGGCAAAAACATCGGCGATATTTTTGAAGGACTTGAACTCCAGGCAGTTGCCCGACGGATCTTCGAGGAAGAAGGTCGCTTGTTCGCCGGGCGCATCCTTGAAGCGAATGTGGGGTAAAACGCGAAAAGTCACGCCGATGTAGTTCATGTGATCGACTGCCCGGTGCCAGTCTTCCCAGCTCATGATCAAACCGAAGTGGGGGATGGGAATGTCGTGTCCATCGACGGCATTACTCGGCGCCGGCACATCTTTGCCCAGACGATGGGCCGTGATCTGATAGCCGAAAAAATCGAAATCTATCCAATTTTCGCTGCTGCGACCGACACGACAGCCGAGCACATCGACGTAGAAGTTGCGGGTTGTTTCCAGGTCATCGACGCGGAAGGCCAGATGAAATATCGGGCGCTGACGGAATTCTTCAACCGCCGCCGGGCCGGGTGTGTTCTTGGCCATCGCTGGCTCCGTAGGTCTTGAATCGTTCCAGGGCTTCGCGCATTTCGCCGCTAGTCAGCAGCACGGGAGTGCCGCTCATCAGCGCGAGCGTGTATTGCTGCGCGAGTGTCTCCACCTCAACTGTAAGATCAACGGCGCGCTCGAGGTCTGCGCCTAGTGCGATCATGCCATGGTTCGCGAGCAGACAGGCGCGCCGCTCTTCGAGCGCGAGCAGTGCCGCGTCGGACAGGGCCTGGGTGCCAAAGGTTGCGTAGGTGGAACAACGGATGGAGCTGCCGCCGGCTTTGGCAATCATGTAGTGAAAACCGGGAATCTCGCGCCGCTGACAAGCGAGCGCCGTGGCATAGGGTGAATGCACGTGCACCACGGAACCGGCGTCGGCACGCGCCACATAAATATCGCGGTGAAAACGCCACTCGCTGGAGGGCCGCTGGCGGGGCTCGGCGAGGGTACCATCAAGCGCCATGGCAACAATGGCGGCGGGTGTCAGCTGGGTGGGTTTGACGCCGCTCGGGGTGATCAGCAAACCGTCTGTAACGCGCACGCTTAAGTTGCCCGCTGTCCCGCAATTCAAGCCTCTGTGCTCCAGGCTGCGACTGGCCGCGCACAGGGCTTCCCGCAGGGCCAGGGTCATTGGAGAAAGAGCCGATAGGCAGGATTGTTCGTTTCGTCTTCGAATCCCATGTCCAGCTCACGAATGACGCGCTCAAAGTCCGCATACTCGGTACCAGGCACCTGGATGCCCATCAACACCCGTCCGGATGCGGCGCCATGGTTGCGGTAATGGAACAGGCTGATATTCCAGCGCTCACCAATGTGCGACAGAAAGCGCAGCAGTGCACCCGGCCGCTCCGGAAATTCGAAGCGCAGCAAACGCTCGTCGAGCACGCCGCGGCCATGACCACCGACCATGAAGCGCACGTGCATCTTGGCGACGTCGTCGTCTGTCATATCGATGGGCTGGTAGCCCTTGTCGCGCAGATTGTCTATCAACAGCCGTCGCTCGGTATCACGGTCGCGGACCTGTACACCGGCGAATACCGTTGCCCGTGCATCATCGGCGTAGCGGTAGTTGAACTCGGTAATGAGGCGCGGCCCAAGGGCGTGACAGAACTCGCGAAAGCTACCCGGACGCTCAGGAATGGTCGCGCCGATCAAAACTTCGCGTTGCTCACCAAGCTCGGCCAGCTCGGCGATGTGGCGCAAGCGATCGAAGTTGACATTTGCCCCGCTCAGGATGGCGACCAGTTCCTGATCCCGCACGCCTTCGCGTTTAACGTACTGTTTGAGACCGGCCAGCGCCAGCGCGCCGGCTGGCTCGGCGATGGCGCGGGTATCTTCGAAGATATCTTTCACCGCTGCGCAGATCTCATCAATGGTGACGGTCAACATTTCGTCGACGTGTTCGCGCGCCACGGCGAAAGTCTCGACGCCCACCTGCCGCACTGCCGCACCATCGGCAAAGATGCCGATGCGTTCCAGGATCACACGTGAATCAGCATCGAGCGCGGCCTTCATGCACGCCGCCTCATCGGCCTCAACGCCAATGATAAGAATCTCGGGCGCCAGTGCTTTGACATAGGCCGCCATCCCGGCGATCAGACCACCACCACCAACCGGCACGAAGATCGCACCCAAGTGGCGGGGATGTTGACGCAGGATCTCCATCGCGACCGTACCCTGGCCCGCGATAACAAGCGGGTGATCGAAGGGCGGGATGTAAGTTTGGGCGCGGCTTTCGGCGAGCTTGTGCGCGTGGTCGCTGGCCTCGTCGTAGGTATTGCCGTGCAGGATGATGTCGGCACCGAGGCGTCTTACGGCCTCAATTTTAATTTCGGGCGTGGTCTTGGGCATCACGATCGTGGCGCGCGTTTCCAGTACGCGCGCGGCGAGCGCCACGCCTTGGGCATGATTGCCGGCCGACGCCGTAATCACGCCCTGCGTAAGCTCTTCTTTGGACAGCGAGGCCATCAAGGTATACGCGCCGCGAATCTTGTAGGAGAACACCGGCTGCATGTCCTCACGCTTCAGCCACACACGATTGCCAAGGCGGCGCGAGATGGCAGGTGCCAGGTCGAGCGGGGTCTCGCGCGCAACATCGTAGACTGGCGCGCGCAGGATCATCTTCACATAGTTGTCGAGCATAGGCTTAAGATAACATTTGCGCTTGATAAAGCCGATTTTTACTCGAGGTTGGAATATCCATGGCGGGGCAAGACGACAAAAAACGAGCCGCGGCGCAAGCGGCGCTGGCCTATGTGATGGATGACGACATCGTTGGTGTCGGCACCGGCAGCACCGCCAATTATTTCATCGACCTACTTGCCATGCGCAAAGCGCGCATCAACGGCGCAGTGGCGAGTTCCGAGGCCAGTGCCGCGCGCTTGCGCGGCCACGGCATTACGGTTTTTGATTTGAACGGCGTGGGCGACATCCCGATCTACGTCGACGGCGCTGACGAGGCGACCCGCCATCGTCACTTGCTCAAAGGCGGCGGCGGGGCGCTGACACGCGAAAAAATCGTTGCTCAAGCCTGCCGAAAATTCGTCTGCATCATCGATGATTCCAAGCTGGTTGCGCGTCTGGGTGCCTTTCCACTGCCTGTCGAAGTCATTCCCATGGCGCGCAGCCTTGTTGCGCGCGAGCTGGTCAAGCTCGGCGGCGCACCGGAATGGCGCTCAGGTTTTACGACTGATAACGGCAACTACATCCTCGACGTACACAATCTGCTCATCAACACGCCGGCCGCGCTCGAAGAGGCCTTGAACAATATTCCCGGTGTGGTGAGCAACGGCCTGTTCGCACGGCGGCCGGCCGACGTTTTGCTGATCGGCTCCGATACCGGCGTCGAGACCTTGAGCTGAAGTGTCCATGGGGCGCCTGCTCATAGGGCTGGGTCTGCTACTGCTGGTTGCTGGCTTGGCTTGGCCGTATCTGAGCAAGTTGCCGCTGGGTCGTTTACCGGGCGATATCCTTATCGAGCGAGAACACTCGCGCTTCTATTTCCCGCTTGTCAGCTGTTTGTTGATCAGTGCAGTCGGGAGCTTCTTGTTATGGTTTTTCCGACGTTGAAACCATCTCTGTAGCAGGGTCTGTATCGGTATTTTCTTCTTCCGGCGCAACCGCGTAACGGGCGAATAACAAGCCAAACTCGTAGAGCATCCAGATGGGTATCGAGAGCAGGCATTGCGACAGCACGTCGGGCGGCGTGAGGATGGCGCCGGCGGTAAAAGCAGCGACGATGACATAGCGGCGCTTAGCCGCTAAATCATTGGCGCTGATCATGCCTGTACGCACTACCAGGAAAGTCGCAACCGGCACTTCAAACGCAAAGCCAAAGGCGAGAAACATTTTGATCACGAAATCGAGATAGGCAGTGATGTCGGTCATCACCTTCACCCCTTCGGGTGCGGCCGTGGCGAAAAAACCAAATGCCAGCGGAAATACCAGGTAATAACAGAAGGCCACGCCGATATAGAACAGCGCGGTGCTGGACGCCAACAAAGGCAGCGCCAGGCGGCGTTCTCTGAGATAGAGCCCCGGCGCGACAAACGCCCAACCCTGATAGAACACATAGGGAATGGAAACAAAGAGCGCGGCGAAGGCCGTCAACACGAAGGGCGCATAAAACGACGACGCGACCTCGGTCGCGATCATGGTACTGCCCATTTGCATCTTGGCCAGCAGCGGCGCCGCCAGCCAGGCGTAGATTTCATTGCGGAACGGCATCATGCACAACAGCACTACACCGACGCAGGCAATTGCGCGCAGCAGGCGCGAGCGCAACTCAATCAGGTGCGAGACGAAAGTTTGTTCGGCACCTTGCGGTTTGTCCGATGCAGCTGTCTCATCGGCGATGGTTTTTGGGTCTTTGGGTTTTGACATAGCCGGCTGGCGCGATGGGTGCGCGGGCAGAATTTCCAGATAAGTTCGGCTCAGACCGATTGATCGGACTTAGTCGCAACAACGCCTGGTGGCGTAACAGCGGGCACCACAGTGTCGTCTGCACTCGTGTCCGTTATGTCCGTTGCGTCCGTCGCCGTGGCGGGCATCTCGGTGATTCCGGCATTTTCAGCCGCCGCATTGTCCAGCGCTGCCTCGCGCGAGGTCGGCGCTTTCATCGAGTCGAGCGCCAATTGCTTCAGTCGCCGGTCCTCTTCGAGAAACTCGCGATTAAGTTGCTTGAATTCTTGAGTGTGGGCTTCGCGCTCAAACTCGGCACGCAACTCGCGGGCG
Source organism: Pseudomonadota bacterium (assembly GCA_031418675.1). Lineage (GTDB taxonomy): Bacteria > Pseudomonadota > Gammaproteobacteria > JADJYF01. The sequence goes on along the minus strand of JANOXY010000193.1, from coordinate 682 downwards.
ACCCGCTGCATGCGGCCCAGCCACTGCCCGGAGCTGCGGATCAGCGCAGGCATACGCTCCGGGCCGACCACTACCAGCGCGACAACGAAGATCAGCGCGAGCTCCCAGAAACCGACGTCAAACATGAACGGACGTCAGACGTGTTCGCGTTCGGTACGCGCTTCGCCTTCGATGACCTGTTTCGCCTCGGCCTTGGCGGCCGTTTCCTCGGGCGTGTCTTCGCGCATGGCTTTTTTGAAGTCGCGGATCCAGCCACCGACGTCAGAACCCACGTTTTTGATCTTCTTGGTGCCGAACAACAGCATCACGATGACCAGCAGTACCACCAAATGTTGAATTGAAAAACCCATGATTATCTCCAGTTGAGCGTATTCGTTGGCGGCGCGCGCGTACTTACTTGTTTGCGCGTTCCGCTTTTTCAGTTACGCCCGAGCGCCCGAACCTGCGTTCGAGCTCCGTCAATACAGCCGACGGTTCGATACCCATGTATTTGAGCAGAACCACGGAATGAAACCATAAATCAGCAGTCTCGTATACGAGTTGGTCACGGTCGCCGCCTTTGCCGGCGATAATCGTCTCGGCCGCCTCTTCACCTATTTTTTTCAAGATCTTGTCAATTCCAGCATGAAACAGACCGGCCACGTAAGAATCCTTGGGATCAGCGGCGCGTCGCGCGTCTATC
>JANOXY010000192.1:0-10150 GCA_031418675.1 Pseudomonadota bacterium | reverse complement strand
CGCTTGAAGGCGAGTTTGCGGTGAGTGCCGATGTCGCTTTTTGGGTCAAGCAGGACGATAGTCTTGATGAGGAGGGTATCCGCGCGCGCGTGTTGCAGCTAGTTGAGGATGCGTACACCGCCAAGGAAGAGATGGTAGGCGTCGAAGACATGCGCAACTTCGAGAAGGGCATCATGCTGCAGGTGCTCGATAATCATTGGAAGGAACACTTGGCAGCAATGGATCACCTGCGCCAGGGCATCCACTTGCAAGGTTTCGCCCAGAAGAATCCCAAGCAGGAGTACAAGCGCGTAGCCTTCGAAATGTTTTCGCGCATGCTCGATGAGATCACTCGCGACTTGATTGGTATCCTGTCGAAGGTGCAGGTGCGTGCCAAGGAAGATATCGAAGCGGTCGAAGAGCAGCAGCGCCGCGCCGCTGAGCAACAGGAATACCAGTATCAGTCGAGTGCTGATGAGCCGCCGGCTGCGCGGTTGCCTGACGACGATGTCAATTTGCAGGCGCCTTATGTCCGCGACGGTCGCAAGATTGGTCGCAACGAGCCCTGCCCATGTGGATCGGGGAAAAAGTACAAGCAATGCCATGGCAAACTTGACTAAACAAACGGCTGCCGACACGCAGCCTCGTCCGATCTCCGGCATCCGCCTCGCGACAGGGGCGTCTGGCACGCGCTATAAAAATCGTAGCGACCTCACGCTTATCGAGATCGCGCACGGCGCGACAGTTGAGTGTCTGTTCACGCGCAATAAGTTTTGTGCCGCTCCGGTTACTATTGCGCGCCGGCACTGGGCTGACGGTAAATCGCGATATCTGATCATTAACGCTGGCAACGCCAACGCAGGCACCGGCACGTTGGGCGAAGAACGCTGCCTGGAAGTGTGTGCAGCCATTGCCGCTGCGGCCGCTTGCTCGACCCTCGATGTGTTGCCGTTCTCGACCGGCGTGATCGGTCAGCAACTGAATGCCGCGGCCTTGGCAACACCGGCACCAGGCTTGGTGGCCGCGCTTAAGTCCGATGGGTGGGAAGCCGCCGCTGCAGCAATCATGACCACCGACACGTGTGCCAAGCTGCGCAGTGTCGAAGTGAACGATGGGGAGACCCGCTTCGCCGTGACAGGCATCGCTAAGGGTAGCGGCATGATCAAGCCTGACATGGCAACCATGCTCGCCTACGTTGCTACCGATGCGACCGTAAGCGCCGCCGTGTGGCGCAGCATCGCCCGCCGTGCGACCGACCTGAGTTTCAACCGCATCACGGTCGACGGCGACACTTCGACTAATGATGCGCTGGTCTTGATCGCAACCGGTGCAGCGCATGCGCCCTGCATCGACAGCGAGAATCATCCACTGTACACGCGCCTCGCGGCGGCGGTCGAAGCTGTTTGTCTGGGGCTGGCCCACGACATTGTGCGTGACGGCGAGGGTGCAACAAAATTCATCTCGGTTGAAGTGAGTGGGGGGCACAGCGAACAGGATTGTTTGCGCGTGGCCTATGCAGTGGCGGAGTCGCCTCTGGTCAAGACCGCTTTATTTGCCAGCGATCCAAATTGGGGACGAATACTTGCTGCAGTCGGTCGAGCTGGCGTCGAACGGCTGTTGATCAACGAAGTGAATCTCAGCATCGGCGGTTTGCCTATTGTGCTGGGTGGCGAGCCGGCACCCGGTTATACCGAAGCGGAAGCCGCCATCATCATGAAGAAATCCGACATCGGCATTGCTATCACCATTGGCCGTGGTAACAGCACAGCAACGGTGTGGACCTGCGATTTCTCCTATGATTACGTCAAGATCAACGCCGAATACCGCAGCTGACCGAGGCGCCTGCACCACCGTCGGCCCCCAACCGAGCTGACGTGTGACCAGGGCAAAATGAAGTCTGCAAGGCCGACTGTGCTGTGTGTGGCAGCGGCTGTAATCAGGCGTGTCGATGGCGCCGTGTTGCTGAGTTTGCGCCCCACCCATAGCGCCCACGGTGGGTTATGGGAGTTTCCCGGCGGTAAGCTCGAAGCTGGCGAACGCCCCATTGACGGCCTCGCGCGCGAACTCAATGAAGAACTCGGCATCGACATCGACGTCGCGACACCACTCATCGTCGTGCGCCATGCCTATCCCACCAACATCGTAGAACTCATTGTCTTCGACGTGCATGCCTGGCGCGGTGAGGCCCATGGACGCGAAGGGCAGCGCATTGAGTGGGTTGCCCCGCCAGCGTTGCGCATGCGCAAATTTCCCGCGGCTAACCTGGCGGTTACGATGGCCGCCTTGCTGCCGCGGGTCGTGATGGTCACACCGGATTTAGGTGATGACGAGCTCGCCTTTTTGGCGCGTTTGGAAACCTGTCTGGCCAGCGGTATCGAACTGGTGCAGTTGCGCATCCGCGCCACAGGCGCGCAGCGGCAGCGCGTCATAACCGCCGCGCTGGAGGCTAGTGCGCGCCACTGCGCCCGTCTGATGCTCAATGGCGCACCGCAAGAAGCTCTGAATTTGGGCGTCCCTGGTGTGCATTTGAATCGCCAGCGGCTGTTTGAATTCGAGCAGCGACCTGTGCCGGCCAGCGTGCTCTTGAGTGCCGCCTGTCACAATGCCCACGAATTGAACCAGGCCGAGCGCATTGGCGTCGATTTTGTCTATCTCTCTCCCGTCAAAGCGACCAGCAGTCATACCGACGCCGCATTATTGGACTGGGCGGGATTGCGTGCGCTGTGCGCGACTTCAGCTGTGCCGGTTTATGCGCTCGGCGGCATGACGCCACAAAGCCTGGCACCTGCGGCGCGCGCTGGCTGCCAAGGTATCGCGATGCTGAGTGGTTTATGGGCGAACAAGTCGCCGGCCAAGCTGCTTGCGAGCGCAGCACACGCATTACGACGCGCCACCTATTCGGTATCCGCAGGTTTTAAGGCTTAACGATTACTCAAATGCCGCAGCAAGCCAGCTCGAAACGCACATCGTCCTGCACTTGCGCTGGCCGCGCCGAGGTCTGGCGCTGAGAATAAAACCGCACCGTGAAGCGATGCTTACCGCCACTGATCTCGGGAAAGGTCTCTGTCTCCAGGGGCATTACGACCCGCACGATCTGGCATTGCGAGGCGCTCTCGAACTGTTGCTGATAAAAACCAGCATTCGCGACGGCCAGACGCGGATTGGCACTTTCGCGGATCAGGGCCAGGATCAGGCGGATAGCTTTTTCGACGATACGGATGTCTTGCATCCACAGTAACATCTGGCTGGTACGCTGGGACGGTTGGGCGTTGAGCCAGAAGTGCAGCGATGGCAGATCGAAGCTGCAAGTCCCCCCCGGAATACTTATGCGCTGACGCACTTGATTGGCGAGTTCGTCATTGCGAATGCGCGCCCCGGGCTGACAGTCCGGGGTCTTGAGCTGTACCAGGACCTCGCTCATCGAGCCGATAGTTTTGTCCAGCACAGCCGAATTGACGCTGGGGTTATTGCGCAGACTGTTGAAAGTCGATATCTCGCGCTCGAGTTCCTTGATTAACTCACCCTTGATATCGGTGCGCACCAGGAAGTCGCTCACTTCTAGAATACGGCCCAGCGCACCACGCGCGCTCCACTGATCACCACCTTCGATGCCGGTCGCGATGCTGGCAAAAAGATGTTCCAAGCGCAGGCAATTGCGGATTCGTTCGTTCAGTGGTTGCTCGTAAATGACGGGATGCCCCGCGTCCGGAAACAAACTGGCCTGCGTAGCCTCGCACTCGCCACTTGTCACGGGCGTGCCCTCATCCATGGGTTGCAGCCAGTTGCAGGTACATAGTGTGCAGTTCATCCACACGTGCCGCGAGTGCGGCCGTGTCGCCTTCATTGATTATCACGTCGTCGGCAATGCGCAAGCGTGCCTCGCGAGTTGCTTGTGTGCGCATGATTGCGGCGACCTCAGCTTCTGTCAAATGATCACGTGCACGCACGCGCGCAACCTGAAGAGATTCGGAGCAGTCCACAACTAAGACTCGGTCGACCAGATCGTTGTGTCCGCCCTCGGCCAGCAGGGGAATGCCGAGCAGACAGTAGGCTCCCTCGACCGCCATTACATGGCTGCGCATGCGCGCACGGATTGCGGGATGAGTAATGCTTTCAAGTTCGGTGCGGCGCGCGGGATTGGCGAACACGACGCTGCGCAGTCGTGCCCGGTCGAGGCGGCCATCGCTAGCCAGCACGTCGCGACCAAACGCGGCCACGATGGCAGCGAGTGCCGGAGTCCCCGGTTCCACCACTTCGCGCGCAACGACATCTGCATCGATGACACAAATGCCATGATGCTCGGCAAAAACGCGGCAGACGGTCGATTTTCCTGAGCCGATACCGCCGGTCACCGCGACCACGTAAGGGTGTCTCACAGCGTTGGGCCTGCGCGAAAGAGTTCTGACAGAGGCTCACCGAAGACCATCGCAATTAAGCCGGCGCCCGCCAGAAACGGCCCGAAAGGGATAGGTTCGCTGCGTTTGGTCAATCCGGACACGATCATCGTAATACCGACGATAGCACCGAGCACGGAGGAGATCAGAATCACGGCTGGCAGCGCCTGCCAACCAAGCCAGGCACCCAGTGCGGCAAGCAGCTTGAAATCGCCATAACCCATACCTTCCTTGCCGGTGACCAGTTTAAACACCCAGTAGATCGACCACAGGCTGAGATACCCCATCATCGCACCGAGCACCGCGGTGGGTAGATCGCTTGCGAACAGGCCAAAAAAAGAACAGGCCAGTCCCAGCCACAGGAGCGGTTGGGTGATGCTATCCGGCAAGAGTTTTGTGTCCAGATCGATGGTTGCCAGCGTCAGGAGGCTCCAGCCGTAGATTGCGCCAAACAGGGCTCGGGCCAGCCACAGTGCCGTGTTTGCATCGGGAGCGTAGGCGAAATGCCAGGCTACTGTACCGCCGATTACGCCGCCCATGAATTCGACCAAAGGATAACGCCGTGGGATATTCACACCACAGTGGCGGCAACGTCCTGCGAGGATCAGATAACTTAGCAGCGGAATGTTCTGGTGAGCGGCGATTGGCGTGGCGCACTGAGGACAGCGTGAACGAGGCCGCACGAGATCAAAAGGCTCGTTATTGTCGGCATCGTCGCCAAGCTCAAGCAGAGCGCGACATTCGCTTCGCCATTCGCGCTCCATCATTAGCGGCAGCCGATAGATGACGACGTTCAGGAAGCTGCCTATCAGCAGGCCCAATACCGTCATGGCTACAATCACCAAGGCGGGCTGAGCGGCAAGAGTCGTGATCATTTCCATGCGGATCGGGCCGGCTGCCGTAGGTGCCGTCGCCAAGGCCGCGCGGGCGCGGACGTGGCGCTCTTACGGCCGGGATGTAGCGGCGTTCAGGTTTAGACCACTTGGCCCATTTTGAAGATTGGCAGGTACATCGCGATCACCAAGCCACCAATCAAAACGCCTAGTACAGCCATGATCAGAGGTTCTAGCAGACTGGTCAGCGAATCAACCGCGTCATCCACTTCTTGTTCGTACCAGTCGGCAACTTTGCTCAGCATCGAATCGAGCGCACCCGACTCTTCGCCGATAGCCACCATCTGGACCACCATGTTCGGGAACAAATTGGCTTCGCGCATAGCGGCCTGCATCTGCGTACCGGTGGCAATTTCGTCGCGCATCTTCATGACGGCTTCGTAGTAAACGATATTGCCGCAGGCGCCCGCTACCGAGGTCATGGCCTCGACCAACGGCGTACCAGCGGCGAACATGGTCGCCAGAGTACGTGCAAATCGGGCGATCGCTGATTTGTTGAGTATGTCGCCGAGGACGGGAAATTTAAGCAGGGCGCGGTCAACAAAATGCGCAAATTTGAGCGAGCGCTTCATGGCTTCCATGATGGCGAAAACCGCGCCGACAATGATACCGATCAGGACCCACCAGTAGGACTGGAACCATTTCGACATATTGATCACAACCTGGGTCAGTGCAGGCAGATCGGCACCAAAGCCGGAGAAAAGGTCCTGGAACTGCGGAATAACGAAGATCATGAGGATACAGGTGATGATGAAGGCTACCACCACCACCGCCAGCGGATAGAACATCGCGCCTTTAATCTTGGATTTTAAGGCCTCGGTCTTTTCCATGTAGGTCGCGAGCTTGTGCAGAATGTCCTCAAGAATGCCGGCGTGTTCGCCTGCCACCACCAAGTTGATGTAGAGCTCGTTGAACTGCCGCGGATGCTTGCTCAAAGCCTCGTTCAGAGAACCACCTGCCTCAACATCGGCCTTGATGCCCATAATGAGCTGCTGCATGGCTTTGTTTTCGTGGCCTCGGCCGACAATTTCAAAGGACTGCACCAGCGGCACGCCAGAGGACATCATGGTTGCGAGCTGGCGACTGAATACGGTGATGTCTTTGGTGGTGATCTTGCCGCTGCTCTCGCCAAACAAAGGCTTGGATTTTTTTTTGACCTTGAGTGGGTTGACACCCTGACGCCGCAGTTGGGCCTTGATCAGGGCGTCGTTCTGCCCCGACATCTCACCCTTGACGCGCTTGCCATGCCGATCAACACCCTCCCAGGTGAACATCGACAATTTGACTGCGGCTTGTGCCATGACCTACTCCACTGTCACTCGGTTTACTTCGGCAAGACTGGTGACACCTGCGCGAACTTTTGCTAAGCCAGAAGTGCGGATGTCCCAGATGCCTTCAGCTCTGGACTGATCGGCTAGCACCACAGCATTGGCGCCTTCGATAATCAGGCGTTTCATGGTGTCCGAGATGGGCAACACCTGGTAGATGCCCGCCCGTCCCTTGTAGCCGCTCGGGCAATCAGCACCGCCGTTGCCTGGACCAAAAACGCTGATGCCCTGTTCCACCCATTCCTTGGCAAAACCCTCTTGCAGCAGGGCTTCGTCGGGCATCTCGATGCGTACTTTGTAATCCGGATGCAGCCGTCGGCACAAACGCTGGCCAGTGATCAGATTGATCGTGGTGGCGACGGCAAAGGCCTGAATGCCCATGTCTTGTAATCGTGTAAGGGTCTGCGGGCCATCATTGGTATGCAGTGTCGACATCACCATGTGGCCGGTCTGGGCGGCCTTGACCGCGATTGAACCCGTTTCAAAGTCCCGGATTTCTCCGACCAGGATGATATCGGGATCCTGGCGCAGGAATGCTTTCAACGCTTTGGGAAACGTCATCCCGGTGCGTTCATCGACCTGCACTTGATTGACACCAGGAAGATTGATTTCGACCGGATCTTCGGCAGTCGAAATATTGACGTCGTCCTGATTGAGGATATTGATACCCGTATAAAGCGAGACGGTCTTGCCGCTGCCGGTGGGTCCCGTGACCAGGAACATGCCATACGGTTTCTGCAAGTTTTTAAGGAACAGCTTCTTCTGGAAGTCCTCGTATCCGAGTTGATCGATCTGCAGCTTTGCGGCATCGGAATCGAGGATACGCAGCACGGACTTTTCGCCGAACAAAGTCGGACAAGTGCTGACGCGGAAATCGATGGCTTTGGTTTTGGACAGTTTCAGTTTGATGCGGCCGTCCTGCGGCACGCGACGCTCGGACACGTCGAGACGTGACATGACCTTGATGCGAGCGGCAATCTTGCCGGCCAGGGCCAAGGGCGGGCGCGATACTTCCTGGAGTACGCCATCGATACGGAAGCGTACTCGGTAGACTTTTTCGTAAGGTTCGAAATGCAAGTCTGAGGCGCCACGTTTGATGGCATCGAGCAGGCACTTGTTGACAAAGCGCACTACCGGCGCGTCGTCGATATCCGCGTCATTACTGTGATCCGGTTGTTCCTGGCCAACTTCGACATCGTCGAAATCTTCGAGGTCGGAGTCCTCCATTGCGCCCAGACCGGCTTCCGCCGCTTCGAGGGCTTTGTCGATAACCTTGGCCAGCTTGTCCCACTCGACCACCACCGCCTCGGTGGTACCGCCGCCGATATTGAACTTGATTTCGTCAAGTGCTTGCAGATTGGTCGGGTCGGGAATGCCGATAAAAACTCGCGCACCGCGCTTGTACAGCGGGATGGCGTTGTGCTTTGTGATCAGATCTTTACTGACGAGCTTGATGGTGTCGGGATCGATTTCGAGCGTGTCGATGTCGACCATGGGCACACCAAATTCATTGGACGCTGCATGGGCGATGGCGCGTCCGTTGACTATGCCGTTCTCGACCAGAAACTTAACGAAGGGTGTCTTCTTTGCGAGCGCGTCCTGAAAAGCCAATCCGGCAGCTTCTTCTTCCAGGAGGCCGTCAGCGACCAGTCTGCGTGCGAGGCCGCTCAAGGGCACTCGGTTACTCGATACCGCCATGGGGTCAGCTCACGAGGTCAATTGATTCGACACAAAATGGTAGATTAGTCGCTGCTAAATAGCTACTCCGGCTATTGATTTTTGCCCACGCGCACGCCCGGTCAGGGGCCGTGCGCGGGGTGGGGAGTCGGGTATGTTCACGCAGCTGCGGCTGGCGCGCCGCTGAGCTCGAGACCAGCGTCGCCGCAGTCGACATGGACAATATCGCCCGCTTGATAGCGTCCCTTGAGTAACGCTTCGGCGAGTGGTGTCTCGAGCAGATTCTGAATTGCGCGCCGCAGCGGTCGCGCGCCATAGACGGGGTCGAAACCCGCCTCCCCAAGCCTGTCGAGCGCGGCGGTTGTCACTTCGAGCCCGATATCCTGCTGCGCCAGGCGTCCCTTCAGACTCGTTACCTGGACCTCGGCTATCGCGCGGATCTGTGCCTTTTCCAGCGCATGGAACACCACCACTTCGTCGATGCGGTTAATGAACTCCGGCCTGAAGTGACCCGCCACCACGCCCATGACCGCAGATTTCATGCGCTCATAGTCGGCGCTGCCGGTGAGGGCTTGGATGATGTCCGAACCCAGATTGGAAGTCATGACGATGACGGTATTGCGGAAATCGACCGTTCGGCCATGACCATCGGTGAGCCGCCCATCATCGAGCACCTGCAGCAGGATGTTGAACACTTCCGGGTGCGCCTTCTCAATTTCATCAAGTAACACGACCGAATAGGGCTTGCGGCGCACGGTTTCAGTCAGATAGCCGCCTTCTTCATAACCCACATAACCGGGCGGTGCGCCTATCAGTCGGGCCACTGAGTGCTTTTCCATGAATTCCGACATGTCGATACGCACCAAAGCCTGCTCGGTGTCGAACAGAAAGGCCGCCAAAGCCTTGCACAACTCAGTTTTGCCGACGCCGGTTGGACCCAGAAACAGAAATGAGCCATTGGGACGGTTGGGATCGGACAGGCCGGCACGCGAGCGACGGATGGCGTTGGCGACTGCACTGACGGCTTCCTCTTGGCCGACAACCCGCCCATGCAGCGCATCTTCCATGCGTAGCAGCTTGTCGCGTTCACCTTCGAGCATTTTTGAAACCGGGATGCCGGTCCACTTTGAGACAACTTCGGCCACTTCTTCTTCGGTGACGCGGTTGCGCAGCAGCTGATTGGGTTTGCCGTCTTCACGGCTGGAAGCAGCCACAAGCTGCTTTTCCAACGCCGGAATGACGCCGTATTGCAGCTCCGACATGCGATTCAAATCACCCGCACGCCGCGCGGTTTCGAAATCCAGGCGCGCGCGCTCAAGCTCGCCCTGGACCTGATGGGCGCCCGACAACGCCGCCTTCTCAGCCTTCCATATCTCTTCCAGATCGGTGTATTCCTGCTCGACTTCGCTGAGCTGCTGTTCGAGATCGGCCAGTCGTCGTTTAGAGGCGTCGTCTCGCTCTTTGCGCAACGCTTCGCGCTCAATCTTCAACTGAATGGCACGACGCGCCAGGCGGTCCATGGACTCAGGCTTGGAATCGATTTCGATACTGATGCGGCTGGCGGCTTCGTCGATGAGATCGATGGCCTTGTCCGGCAGCTGTCGGTCTGTGATGTAGCGGCTCGACAAATGCGCGGCGGCAACGATCGCCGGATCGGTGATCTCGACGCCGTGGTGCACGGCGTAGCGTTCCTTTAGACCACGCAGGATGGCGACGGTGTCTTCGATGGTTGGCTCGTTGACCAGTACTTTCTGAAAGCGCCGTTCAAGCGCGGCGTCTTTTTCTACGTATTTGCGGTATTCGTCGAGGGTAGTGGCGCCTATGCAGTGCAGCTCACCCCGTGCCAGCGCGGGTTTCAACATGTTGCCGGCATCCATCG
>JANOXY010000191.1:0-3331 GCA_031418675.1 Pseudomonadota bacterium | reverse complement strand
ACAGGACGCCGCGTAGTTAACGGTTACGCTCGAGTAGCCACCCGCGCCGATGATTGAAGGATTGGCCGGTCAAGCGGTCATCGCCGCACAAAAATGCGCGACGAACACAGCGGGCGATGACGTGGTAGTAGGGTGTGTCGGCAACTGACACGAGCGTGGAGCGCGGTCGGGTCATCCGTGACCTCCTCAAAAGATGAATCTAGTCAGCTTCCAGCTGACGACGCCAACTTAATTGAGGGGTCATGAAGTTGTCAAATATGTGGATGTCCCAGATTTCGACCAGATTTCGTCATTCGATTTCTACCGTAACTACTTAATGATTTCCCAAAACAAGCCCACCTGACAGAAAAAGCCAAGCGTGAATACCAAAGTTCGCACATAGGGAATCGCAGTGAGGTACACAACTGCGTGGGCAAGTCTCATCCAGAAGAACGCCATACACCAAAAGACCGTCATGGCGCTCGACTTGCCGGTCAGATGGATAATGATGACGAGAGCCGCGAACGGCGCGAAGGTTTCCACCGCGTTCAAATAGGCACGGTGCGCTCGCTGCCCGAATAGCGGCACGGGGCGGGGCGTGGGGTCTAAGTAATTTATCGGCTTTAGAAAGCCGTTGGTCATGGCCTGCGAGATGACGTAGGGGATCCATAACGCGGCTGTTAGTAGCGCTACGTAGGCGAGATAACTGAGTTCAAGTGTCATGGCAATTGCTCCGCCGCTCATCTCTGGGTTGTACCGTTAACAACTTAGGGCAGTTCTTACCCCCTGAGCATAGCCATCGCATTCCCTTATAGCGAGTGCGGGTCAAGATGAACGCGGACAACTCCGGTCGACCGACATGACCACGCAAAAAGGAACTCACTAGGAAACGACGGCGATTCCCGGTTCCCAGCGAACACGGTGCCAGCACCGTGTCTGGTCTTGCGACTGGCCCCTTGTCAGTTCGTAGCGTGGTCTCGCGGTGAACGGCAAGTGCGACAGCTCACGCCGTCGTGGCGGGGCCGCCTGGCCGAGCGCGCGTGATCCGGTTCGATTGCAGCCCCGCGCCCGGTAGATTGGCGACGGATTCGGATAGGAAAGTTAACCGCCCCATCCGCCGAAAACGAACCGAATTCGAGCCCCGCTGTCGTTCGCAATCGTGGAATTGGGACGCTGCCTGTAGGGCCGAACGCTGTCGATCGCGGGCGTCTCCCCCGGGCTTTCCCGGGACCCTCACGCCACTGTTGTGCCTGGGGCGTTTTCTACGCAGCTATGTCGAGCGCCAGCCCCGCAGGGGCATGCGACACTTTGCCTAAGTGTCAGGCCAGTCCAGCGTTCCTGTGCTAGACAGGGGCGGTACGGTCAGCCTGGTCCCTTCAGGCCCGGTATTTCTTGCTGCGACGGCGCGCGGGTGAAGGGTCTGATGACGGGCGTCACGGCCTCGGCGTGCCGCGTGTGACGAGCGAGGGATCTTTTGACCACCGCTGGCTAGGGCGTCGAGCCCCTGCCCGTTGTGGGTGTGCTATGGCCAGCAACCGCCCACCAGGCCATCGATTTCCCGGCCAGGGCAGGCCGTTAACAGCAACCCGCCAGGCGGGTCAACGGCGACATTCGTAATCCCTCAAGTTTGTCACAGTTCGGCCGCTGCACAGGGACAGGCCAGAACTGCGTGCCTATACTCGAACCCCAACACCACGTGCTTTGCGATGCACTCAAAGGCCAAAGCACAACAGAGAAAGTGACGCGCCCGACATGTTGAATGTCACCACTGTACTGACATCGATAGTCAGCGAATGTGCCGCCGAGCACTTCCGTGCACTATACCCGCGTGCCTCGGGCGCGCGTCTCGATCTCGCGGTGACTGTTGCCCACACCGCGCTGGCTGCGATCGCACGCAGCGATGCGCTTTACCACAACGTCGAACACACTGCCCATGTCACCCTGGTGGGCCTGCACATTCTCAAGGCCAAGCAGGAGCGTGAGCGGGGGGTGTCGCCGGAAACCTGGTGCAATACCGTTGTTGCCTTGTTATGCCACGACATCGGTTACGTGCGTGGCCTATGTCGTGCCGACAGTTCGAGTGTTTTGTCCACCGGGCTCGAAGGCCAGACTTTCCGCGCCGTGGCGGGCGCCAGTGATGCGGTGCTGATGCCCGTGCATGTCAATCGCGGCAAACGTTTTATCGACGAGCATTTTTTTGATAGCGATCTGGTGGATACGAATTTCATCAACGCCTGCATTGAACGTACGCGCTTTCCGGTGCCGGCTGACCCGTGGTACGCCCAGACCGACGATTTTCCCGGGCTGGTGCGCGCCGCCGATCTGATCGGACAGCTCAGTGATCCGCGCTATCTGAACAAGCTGTCGGCGATCTTCTACGAATTCGAAGAGATCGGATTCAACAACGCACTGGGCTACATACGCCCCGGCGATCTGCTGACCTCCTACCCGGCGTTTTTTGACAACAGCGTGGCACCGTTCATCGGTGTGGGCGCCAGTTATCTCGAAGGCAGCGCCGAAGGGCGCGACATCCTGAACCACCTTTACGGCAATCTGGACACCGCGCGTGCGGGTCAGGCCGATGGTGATCTGCGCGCAGTCGCCAGCCGCTGATTATTCGCCGGCCCGCGCTACGCTTGCGGCCGCTTATCATGACCACTGCCATTCGCTGGATCCGGCGCCATGCTCAAGATCTTCTCACCCATGGTGGCGGTGTTACTCGCTAGCGCGTTTGCAGGCGCTGTAGCGGCACCTGCCTTTATCTCGGAGATTGCACCAGGGGTATACCTGCATCGTGGCCAGCTCGCCGATGTAGACCAAGCTGGGCGAGGTGATAGTGCCAATCTGGGTGTGGTGATCGGCACACGCTGTGTGGCTGTGATCGACAGCGGCGGCGCGTTGGCCACCGGCCAGGCGCTGCGCGCCGCGATTCGCGCCCTCAGCAACAAGCCGGTCTGCTATGTGATCAATACCCACGTGCACTTTGATCACATCCTCGGTAATGCCGCTTTTGTCGCAGCGGGTACGGAATTCATCGGTCATGAAAACCTGGGGCAGGCGCTGGCGGACAATCGCGACTATTTTGCGACGAACTTCGCGGCCGAACTCGGTGGCCCTGAGCGCGCCGAGCGTGTGATCGCGCCGACGCGGACCATTGCGCGGGAAGAACGCCTCGACTTGGGTGGACGCACGCTGTTGCTGCAAGCGGTGCCGCCTGCCCACAGCGCAAGCGATCTGACCGTGCTGGATGAGCAGAGTCAGACCTTGTTCGCCGGGGATTTGTTGTTTCGCGAGCGACTGCCGGTGCTGGACGGCAGTCTCAATGGCTGTTGCGCACCGATGCATAGGCCGT
>JANOXY010000190.1:0-3642 GCA_031418675.1 Pseudomonadota bacterium | reverse complement strand
GCTCGGGCCGGCACGCGGCAATGAATCACCCTGTTCTCACCAGCTTGCAGCGCACACTCAAAAGCCAGCGCGGCGCTCGCGAGACCGTCCGTATCGACGACCTGCTGCGCGCTCGGTAGACGCCCCGCGCGTAATAACTCGACGACGTCACCCGCGGCAAAAGTGAGTGCGCCGACGGCGTCAGCCGCGCCGCTCACGTGCAGCGAGCGGGTATCGTTGATACGCACTTCCTGGCAATCACCGGCAATGTGATGCAAGGCTGCAAGCCCACCACGGCCTTGCCAGATCTGCCACGCGGGTGTGACCAGATAGGGGCGTACCACCAGGTAGAGGGTCAGTGCAGCCGCTTGAGTGCTCCGATTGGTAAGGCGATAAGCAATGTCCAACTGCGCGCTGTCAGCGGCCCCGATCATGGCCGGTGTTATCTCCAGTTCAAACGCTGCGCAGCGCCACTGCACGCTCGGCAGCGGCAGGTAGTCGTCGCGCAATGATGCAGTCAATGTCACATCGGCCCAGGTATAGAGCCTGGTGCCGATGCGCACAAACGCTTCGATGGCAAAATCGCCGCCATCGACTTCGATGAGCCCTTCAGTATTGACCAGCGCGATGCCAGAGCCGGCAGCTGCAGCGATGACCGTCCAGTAACTCTGCTGTTCGCACAGCGGTTTCGGAAACTGGCCGGTCGGCGCAGCCAGCGCCAAGGAAGTGACGCCGTCGGCTAGCGTGGGTGCGTAATACCAGGGTGCAAGCGCAAGATGGGCAAGGCCACAACCGTGCGTGCCGGCCTTGAAACGCAGGCGCAAACTCCAGGCGCGGGTATCGGGCAACAGTACGGTGCAGCGTGTCGCTGGTGTGTGGTCGGTACGGTGAACGCAGCGCCAGTTGCCATCCTGGGTGGCGATGTCGACTTCAAAAGCCTGCGGCACACATTCATTGTCCCAACGCAGATGCACGGCGCTGAAAGCGCGTTCGCGGCCAAAGTTGAGGACCAGCCACTGGCTTTCACCGGCACCACTCAGCCACGTCGTGTCGTCGTCCTGCAGGACCAGGGCCGGCCCGTGATGGGCTAGTGCGCTGGAAGCCGACACCACGGGGGTGTCGTGATAGGTGGCGTCGATTAAACGCAGATCGCGCAGCCATAAAGTACCGGATCCGCCGCCGACGATGGCTATTTCCAGCGCGTCGCAATGGGCAAGACGTCGCGTGCGACGTGCGCCCCAAGCGTAGCCAATTTCGCGCGCCGTGATGCGCCAGCGCCTCCAACCCGAAGTCCAGGTAAATTGTTCGTCGCGCAGCCGCCAGACATTGCCCAAAGCCGTGTCGATCAGTTTGAATTCGATAATGGGCTGGGCACCGACGCCGCGAGTGAAGAGTTCAAAGACATAGTCTTCGGGCAGGTCGAGATCCAGGCTGCGGCGTGCAATGACAAAGGCATTAGCGCCGAGTTCGTAGTCCAGCCGCAGAGCGTGCTCACCTGCACTGTCTTCAACATTCAAGTGCAATTGGGTCGAGCCCGGTGCGATGGCGCTCCATGGCGCGCCATCGTGGAAGTTATCGAGCACCAGAGTTGTCATGGTTCAGACCGGCACCATGCTGGCGTCGGTGTGTAGCTGGCCCTGCACCACGCGGCGCAATTGCCACGCGCCACCTTCGGCGAGATCGAGCACCTGATCGTAGTGTTGCAAGTCGGAGGCCTCAGGTTCGAGCACGATATAGGTGATACCGCGTTGGGTAAACAGATCCAGGATGTGATCGATGATGGCGCGCTCAAGTGTCACACTCAGGCGTTCGACCATGACAAAACGTGGCCCCGCCAGCAGCACCCGCGCACATACCAGCAACTGCTGCTCGCTGATGGTCAACAGCGATGTCCAGCGTTGTTCGGTGCCGATGTCTACACAACGGGACAGCACCGCTTCCAGACCAACCATGCGCAAGCTGGCCAGCACCATATCGCGATAGGACGCCACATCGGCGACCGGACTGTCATCAGCCAGCAGCAACTCGAGCAGGGTGCCGTCGGGCAGATAGGGTTGTTCGGTCACGAACATCATCTGCGCATTGTGCGGACGGGTGATGCGGCCGTGGCCCGATCGGCGTATGCCCGCCGTGGTACGCATCAGCACAGAGCGCACATCGTTCTGCGCACCGCGCACCAGTAATCTCGCACCCGGCAGCAGCACCAGGTTCAAGTCCTGAATCAACACACGATGGCGATGGGCCGATAACAGGGTGACGTGTTCGTAAGCGAGGCAACTGTCATCTTCAACGGTGATGATGCCGCCGGCATTTTCTTCCGGGTCGTCTTCGATGGCGATCAGCAGCGTATCGAGTCGTGCAACGACCGCCGCCAGGGACGACAGCAGCTGGGTCTGGGTGACAAGCAGGGAGAAGGCCCCGAGTAAATGGGTAAACGCAACCGCCGACTGGGTGATAACGCCGAAGTCAATATTGCCGCGCATGAACAGCGGCGCCACGATCAGGGCCGGAATGAGCTGGATGAGCCAGTTGTAACCGGTGGTGAAAAAACTCAGATTGCGCTGCACGACGATCACGCGCCCGGAGTTTTCGACCAGGTGATCAAGGTGGCGGCGCAGATGGCCGGAAAAATTGCCTTCGCGTCCGGTTAACGCGACCAGCGCGGCGTTTTGTTTGACATGCACCAGGGCGGCGCGGAAATCCGCCTCGCGGTCGAGTTGCTGGTAGTTGAGTCGCACCAGCGGACCGCCCAACCACAGACTGAGCAGTGTGCCCAAGGCGGCGTACAACACCCCCACCACAAAGAGCGCTGGACTGATGGTCCACAGCACGGTGGCAAAGGCGATGACCGTCAAGGTGCCGTTGAATATCATCAGCACAAACGACAAGGTGACCGTGGTAAACGAGCGGACATCTTCGGCAATGCGCTGATCGGGATTCTCGATGCCGCCCACGGTCGCGACCCGCAAATAATTGCGTCGCGCCATATAGCGCTCGAGCAGACGCGCTGTCGCCCAATTGCGCCAATGCAGTCCGAGACGGTCTTCGTAATAACGCCCCAGTACCGAGGCGGCTGTCGCCATGGCAAACACCCCGACCCATGCAAAAGCCTGCACGACGAACTGCAGATGCTCGCGCTCGGCCAGGGCGGTCATGAAGTTGCGGGCCACGTAGCTGTTGACGACATTGAGCGCGTTGCTCGCCAGGGCGAAGGCGATCACGGCAGTGAACAGCATGCGGGCCAGGCGTCGCGCATCGGGCGCTTGGGCAAAGGCGTGGATCTGCGCCAGCCAGTGCTGCAACGTGACGCGGGTGAAAGAAATTTCGGGACGGTTCACAAACGAGGGCAATCGGCGGCGGGCAAGGTCCCGGGGGCGACCGCCGACGTAGACCGCCGGCGGCCAGAGCCTGTTACAGCGTGATGAAACCGCGTCGCACTGCGATGGTCACGGCGTGGGTGCGATCGTTGGCATTGAGTTTGACCATGATGTTGCGCACGTGCATCTTGACAGTCTCTTCACTGATCGAAAGCTTCTGCGCGATCTCGCGATTGCGATGGCACCGGCGATCAGTTTCAACACTTCCAGCTCACGGGCCGAGAGGTTCTTATCGGTCTGATGCTCGGCGAGATGGGTCGCAACCCGTTCCGGGATGCGGGTCTTG
>JANOXY010000189.1:0-7706 GCA_031418675.1 Pseudomonadota bacterium | reverse complement strand
TGGTCGCGACCACTGGCACACCGGTCGCTACCGCGCACTCCAATACCGCTTCGGTATAACGGTCTTCCCGCTCGCGACCGGTGCGCATGATCTCAACGTAGTACCGATCGCTAAACCGATCGCGCCAAAACCCGATCCGTTGTTTGATCTGCTCGAGTTTACCCTCGTTGGAGAGGCGGCCAAGGTCTCCGTTTGGTCCGCCTGACAAGGCCAGCAGGCCGCGCACGGCATCGGCATGTAACCAGCTTTCCTCAATGCCTGCGATACCACCATGCTGGCCAAAGCGATACGCCATCGTCAGCAACTGGCTGAGATTCCGATAGCCCTCCCGGTTCTGGCATAAAAGCACCATGCGAAAGCGCTCGGCCACACCGCTGGGAGGTGTAATCCACACGTCCAGACCGACAATGGGCTTGACCCCAGCCTCCTGCACCGCGCGATAAAACTTCGGTAATGCAAACACGTTGTTCTGATCGGTCAGTGCTACCGCTGGCATACCCAAGGCCTTGCAACGCTCAGCCAGGTCATCAACGCGCACTGTGCCATCGACGATGGAATACTCACTATGAACGTGCAGGTGCACAAAACGCGGCGTACTCACGCGCTGCCCCCCGCCACCAGAACCTTACGTACCGGTGCAAAACTCACCCGATGCACCGGACTGGCGCCCCAACGGGATAGCGCTACGACGTGCGCAGCGGTTGGATAACCTTTGTGACGGGCAAAGTTGTATTGGGGGTAATCCCTATCGAGTTCGAGCATGATGCGATCACGCGTGACCTTAGCGATGATCGAGGCCGCACTGATTGCTGCGACACTGGCATCACCGCCAACGATTGCCGTCGCTGGGCACGGCAAGGACGGGCAGTGCAAGCCATCGATTAGAGCCCTATCCGGCGCAAGGCCTAGCGCGGCGACCGCGCGTTGCATGGCAAGCAGCGTCGCCTGAAAGATATTCAGGCTGTCTATCTCTTCGACTTCGGCGCGTCCAACACCTACCGCCAGCGCATCACGCATGATCAACTCAAACAGACGCTCGCGTTGTCGTTCGCTCTTTTTTTTTGAATCCCCGAGAGCGGGGATGTCGACAGCGCCGAGAATCACCGCTGCGGCCACCACCGGCCCAGCCAATGGTCCGCGCCCTGCTTCATCGACGCCCGCTATCCGCGGCGCACTTAGACGAGCCCCGTTAGTCATGCACACGACACATCTCGAACACCAACGCCGCGGCACGCGCCGCCGGACCCACGCGCAAAGATTCGTGCAAACCACGTGCACGCCTGACGTTAGACTCGCAACGCGGCGCGTCGTCCAACCACGCCCCCAGCGCGGCGCAGATTCGCTGCGGGGTGAGCGCTCCCTGGATCAATTCCGGCACCAAGGAATCCGCGGCCAGGATGTTCGGCAAGGCGATACGTGGAATGGAGATCATGCGACGAATTATATGGTAGGTCAGTGGTGCCATACGGTACCCCACCACCATCGGGGCCCGGCACAGCAGGGCTTCGAGCGTCGCTGTACCCGAGGCCACCAGCGCCACATCCGCGGCGCTCAGCAGCTGACGTGCCAAGCCGTGACGGTAGTCGACGGCCAAGTGCGGCGCCGCCGCCCCAATCACTCGCCGCAATTGCTCGATCTGCCCAGCGTGGGCAGCACAGACTACGACTGCAAGAGGCCCACGCTCTTGGGCAAGTGCCGCCACACCCAGGGCGAACACCGCAGCGAGGCGCTCAATTTCCTGCGTGCGGCTGCCAGGAAGAATCGCTACCAGAGGCTGGCCAGGTGCGATGCCAAGGGCGGCGCGAGCGGCGCCGCGGTCCGGTTCCAGTGGCAAACTATCAGCCAGTGGATGACCGACAAAACGACAGTCAAGGCCGTACTCGGCAAAAAATGTCGGTTCGAAAGGCAGCAAGGCAAGCAAGCGATCAACAGCGTGTCCCAAGCGCCGCGCACGGCCAGGCCGCCAAGCCCAAGCCTGGGGACACACATAGTGCACCGTCGGCACACCAGCCTGCTTGAAACGCCGCGCTAGCCCGAGATTGAAGTCCGGTACATCGATGCCGATGAACACATCCGGACGTTGAGCAAGCAAGGCTGTGCCGAGATCCTGCCGCAGGCGGCGCAGTCGCGGATAAGCGCGCACAACCTCGACGAGGCCCATCACGGAAAGCTGCTCAATGTTTGCCAGCGCAGCGCAGCCGGCCGCGGCCATTGCCGGCCCGACCATTCCGCTGAATCGTGCGCCGGGCATGAGCACGCGCAACGCGTGGATCAACTCAGCGCCGAGAGCATCTCCCGACGTCTCGCCAGCAACGATTGCAATATGGGGAACGGACACGCTCGCCACACTAGTAGCGGCGACGCGAGATCAGCGCACGATGCCGCGAACCGACGACCGCACGAAATCCAGCAGCCGCGCGACCTCGGGGAACGCGTCGCGCTCAGCCTCCAGCAGCGCTAGTGCAGCTTCGAGCGAATGTCCCTGTCGATACAAAGTCCGGTAAGCACGTTTGAGTGCCGCGATTGCTTCCACGCTGAAGCCGCGGCGTTTCAAGCCTTCCCGGTTGATGCTGCGCGGTGCCGCACTGTTTCCGTCAACGATGACATAGGGGGGTACATCGCGGACGATGGCCGCAGCGATAGCTGAAAAACTGCTTTCGCCCATCCGACAGAACTGATGAACACCGGTAAAGCCCCCCAGGATCACGTAGTCCTGGATCTCGACATGGCCTGCGAGCGTGGCGTTGTTGGCGAACACCGTGTGATTTCCTACTTGGCAGTCGTGGGCAATATGGCAGTAGGCCATTAGCCAGTTATCGTTGCCGAGCCGCGTGACCCCTCCACCCTGCGGCGTACCGCGATTGATGCTGCAGTATTCACGAATGGTATTACCATCCCCGATCTCGAGCCGCGATTCGCCATCGCCCGCAAACTTCTTGTCCTGTGGATCTTCGCCCAGCGAACAGAACGAAAACACTCGGTTGTTGCGCCCGATCCGCGTTGGCCCCTCAACTACAGTATGACTACCGACGCGAGAGCCGGCACCAATCTCGACGTTGGCGCCGATTGAGGTCCATGGTCCGATCACCACGTCAGCGGCGAGGATTGCGCCAGGGTGAATTTTGGCGCTCGGGTCTATCAACGGTCCGCGGCCCGCTCAGTAGTCATGAATTCGGCGCTAGCGACCACGATACCGTCTACTTCAGCGGTGGCGTCGAAACGGTAAATACCCTTGATCTGGCGGCGCAGTTGCGCGCGCAGGATCAGTTGATCGCCCGCCGTCACCGGTCGTTTGAAGCGCGCCTTATCGACACCGACCAGGTAGTAGACGTTGCCCTCTTCGCTACGCGCCTGATTAGAATAGAAGGCCAGCATGCCAGTCGCCTGTGCCATCGACTCAAGAATCAATACACCGGGCATAATCGGGTGCCCGGGAAAATGTCCAAGAAAAAACGGCTCATTGATCGAGACGTTCTTCAATGCCTTAATCGATTCGAAGGGCGTGTACTCAATCACGCGGTCAATCAAAAGGAACGGGTACCGGTGCGGCATCGTTTGCAAGATTTTTGCAATGCCCAAATCTTCCATACCACTTCCCACTACACACCACCCCACGGCTCGCCACGACCAAGAACATGTCTAAATGTCATCTCGACTCGCACTTACTGTCATTTACGCATGCGACGAGGCTGGGCAACATGCCAGCCTCTGGCAGGGTCGGCGCAGCAACGGAACCGCATAGATACTTAGTTACAACTGTCGCGCTTTAGCGCGTCTCCGCCCACGCGGTCACCGTCATCCCGTTGGAAAAATCGGAGCCGCCTGCTACCTGGCCAACCTCATCGACGAACACAAACCCTTGCCGTCGAAACCCACACCCGTTAATCCGGCCGCTACTTCTGCTGCACGATGGGCCATCCGCTGGCGAGTTTGGTGTTGCGCGTTAGACGCAAACCCAGTTCAGGACACTCCGCTTAACTTAAACTCTGAGTCAGACCTTGCCCTCGCCCGGACTCTTGCCAGACCGCCAGCCGGAGCGACCCCCTTAAGCCGGTCTAGCCAAAGGATAACTTTATTTGGCAGCGCCGCCCTTCAACTTGGCGATCACCTGGTCAGTGATGTCGACTTTTTCACTGGCATAGGCCAACCCCTGCCCTAGCACAAGATCGAATCCCTGCTCTTTAGCGAGCCCAGAGATCGCTTCTCCTATTCTCTGGTTGATGATCGCCATTTCTTCGTTGCGCCGGAAATTGACGTCTTCCTGAAATTCCTGGCTCTCGCGCTTGATATCGCGTGTCTTCGCCATAACGTCACGCTCGACCCGACCGCGCTCTGTCTCGCTCATGATCGCGCCGTCCTTCTGCATGCGATCTTCCAAGGCTTTCAGTTCCTTCTGCTGAGCCACCAATTTGGCGTCGCGCGCAGCGAATTCTTTTTGCAGTTTTTTTCTCGCTTCATCGGCCTGGGGGGACGCTTCAAGTATGCGAGCGACGTTCACCACCCCGATCTTGTAGTCAGCAGCTTGGGCTGCGGAGAACCACAAAAAAGTTGAAAAAAAAGCTACCAGGAAAAATCTATCAGGAATTCTCAATGCAGTACTCCAGTGCGGTTTAGAATGGTTTTCAAAGCTTGCGGCCGGGGCCGCCGTCCCTACTTGCTCAAATCGTAGCCGGAAGTCGACCGGCAGCTTGGACCCGGTGCCAGGTTCCAGGACTATCAAATGCCGCTCTTGGGCGACTTTTTGAAATTACCTTCCTGCACCTTGACTAGCACCAGTCCGCCCATTATGTAGCCCTCGCCCCCATCTTTCCAGACTGAGCAAGCTCAGAACTGAGTGCCAAAATTAAACTGGAAGGCTTGGGTTCTGTCCCCCGGTTGATCTCTGAACGGCATAGCAAGACTGACCGACAGCAGCCCGAATGGCGACATCCAGATGCCAGACAAGCCAGCAGCCATGCGTACCTCGGAAAATTCGATGTCGTCATCAACCGACCACACATTACCCGCATCCAAAAAGGTGGAGAGTCGTACTGACTTGAATTCCGCCAGGAAGGGCACGGGAATAATAACTTCTGCGCCGCCTATGACCTGGACGTTGCCACCCAAGGCGCGACGGAAGAAATCCTGTGGGCCAAGTGAATTTTCTTGATAGCCGCGCACTGTACGCGGACCGCCGGCGTAGAAATTTTCGAAGAACGGCAACTGATCGGTACTGCCATAACCGCCGCCGTAGCCAATTTCGCCGCGCATCATGAGGATGTAGTTCTTGGCCAGTGGCATGTACAACCTGGACTCGTAGTTCACCTTGTAGTAGGTAAGGTCGGCACCCGGTACCGTGATTTCACCTCGAATCCGCTGCAAGGTGCCTCTCTCGGGAAATATTGCCGAACTGCGCGTGTCGTAAGTGAAGGCAGTTGAGAAACGAATCAAGTTATAACTGTTGCCTTCACGAGCAAGAAACTGGGCAATAATTGGGTCGAGGAAAAAGGGATTGGTATCGATTGACGTCGATTCGTAGGACAAACCCGCGTTGATGAAATGAAACTCTGTCAGTGGCACGCCAAAATTCATACCGCCAGACAGGGTCTTGGTGTTGTAACGAATGATGTTGGTATTGCCGGCATCGGTCTTCTGATACGAGAAATCGAAGCCTCGAGCGATGCCATCGGTGGTCCAGTACGGGTTCATGTACCCGACCCGGAATATCTGGTTGATTTCGCTGTTGGCGAACGCAAAGCTGACGCTCTTGCCAGTACCAAGAAAATTGTCCTGCTGAACATTGGTATTAAAAATAATACCGGCCGCCTGGGAGAAGCCGACTCCAAGCTGCAGATTACCGGACGGTCGCTCCTTGACTGTGAAATTGACGTCGACC
Organism: Pseudomonadota bacterium; assembly: GCA_031418675.1. Taxonomy (GTDB): domain Bacteria; phylum Pseudomonadota; class Gammaproteobacteria; genus JADJYF01. The sequence continues at coordinate 1,831 of JANOXY010000189.1, read as the reverse complement.
TGATCAGTGGAACCCGCTACGGCTGGTGTTTCTACGTTCACGTCTTCGAAGAACCCTAGCCGTCTAAGGCGGGTCTTGGAGCGTTCGACCTTGGCGGTTGATATCCAGCCGCCTTCAAGCTGGCGCATTTCGCGGCGCAGCACTTCATCGCGGGTCTTGGAGTTGCCCAAAAAGTTGACGCGACGAACATAGACTCGCTGGCCTGGGTCGACGAAGTAGGTTACCCCCGCGACTCGAGTCTTTTCGTTGATTTCCGGAATCGCGTTGACGTTGGCGAAGGCATAACCTTCATCGCCCAGGCGGTCAGTAATTAGTTTACTGGTGGCAGTTAAGTCTTTACGCGAGAAGGTCATGCCTTTGCGCGTAATCACAAACCTGAACAAATCCTCGGGGGTCACGATCAAGGTGCCGGCCAACTTCACATCCCCGACCACGAATTTTTCGCCTTCGCTGACGTTGATGGTCAGGTATACGTCTTTGCGGTCCGGTGTAATCGACACTTGGGTCGAATCAACGCCGAAATTCAGGTAGCCGTTGTCCTGATAGAGCGATCGCAGGATTTCAAGATCACCCGAAAGTTTCTGCTTGGAGTACTGGTCATCTTTTGTGAACCAGCTTATCCACGTCGGCGTGTTTAATTTGAAATTATCGCGGATCTGATCGTCGCTGAAGGCTTCGTTACCAATGATATTGATCTGTTTGATGCGGGCCGCTTCGCCTTCGGATACGGTAAACGCTACTTCTACAGTTTTGTCATCAACCGGAATCACTTCGTTTTCGATCCGCACACCATACTTGCCGTTCGCAAAGTACTGACGCTTCAGCTCTTGCAGCACCTTGTCGAGTTTAGACTCGTTGAACACTTCGCCTTTGGCGAATCCCACTTCCTTCAGGCCTTTGGTGAGGTCCTCAGTCTTAATGGCTTTGTTGCCCTCAAAAGTGATGTCAGAAATGGTTTCGCGCTCCTGCACGATAACCACCAGCACGTCGCCGTCGCGTTCAAGTTTGACGTCCTTGAACAGACCGGTTTTAAACAAGGCGCGCACCGCGTCACGCGACCGTTTGTCATCGACCGAGTCACCGACGCTGATAGGAAGATAGTTAAAGATCGCGCCCGGGGAGATCCGGTCCAACCCCTCGACTCGGATATCGTCGACGACGAACGACTCAGCGGCCCAAGCCCCAGCCGCCAACAACATCGTCAGGCCGCAAATCCAGCCCGCTGCAAAGGCTTTCGACATAAATATATTTATTTGTTATTGGGTGTTTCCGTCACCAGCGTACTCAGAGAATGCGCAGGATGTCGTTGTAAACGGCCAGTCCCATCAAGCTCAACAGCATCACAAGACCAAGCTGTTGCCCCCACAATTGCAGATGTTCAGACACCGGTCTGCGCGTCGCGAATTCTATCAGGTAATAAAGCAGGTGTCCGCCATCCAGGATGGGAATAGGCAATAGGTTGAGTACTCCGAGGCTCACACTCACTAGGGCTAGGAATTCCAGGAAACGTGCTACCCCCAGTTTGGCCGATGCGCCGGCGTACTGAGCGATGCTGATCGGGCCACTGAGATTCTTGACTGAAGCCTCACCGATGATCATCTTGCCCAGGAACTTGAGCGTCGTCAGGCTCATGCCGACAGTCCTGTCGAGCGCCCCGACAAAAGCCGGCCAGGGGCCGTAACGCTCCGTCCCCATTGGAACGTTGACCATATCTTTTGGCACCTGGGGCTCGGCACCAATGCGGCCGAATACGGCGCCCTTCTCTTCAACTCTAGCCGGGGTCACCTGCAGGGCGATTTGTAAACCAGCACGCTCGACGACCACTGCCAGT
>JANOXY010000188.1:0-2617 GCA_031418675.1 Pseudomonadota bacterium | reverse complement strand
ACACCAGACCCGCGTGGTGGTGTGCGCAATGTGATCCCTCTGCTTAAAAATCCCGGACCACCGTCAAACGACTGAAGCAGGAGGAGCCTCGCCCGGGGCCCGCGCAAGACAGAACTCAAGCATCACGTTGGCGAGGCAGCTAAGCATGGGAACGAGCGCCCCGGACGCCATCAAATCGTCACTTTCGCGGGCGCCGCGTGCATGGCGACTACTTCCCGGTCCATTTCGCACAGTCTTTTGCAGGTTTTTTGTCGAAAAGCATTGGGATTCCGCCCTAAGGCCTTTAAGATGCGCCCCTGCGTTGCAGCACCCCGCCGCGTCGCGACCTAGAGGGCCGGCGCCCCGGCCAGTTACACAGGTGATACAGGTTCGCTCGAGCCGGGATTAACGAGCGGCCGTCGCGTATTGCCCCAGGAAATTTGAGAGCACATATGACAGACCTCACACGCTACCGGAACATCGGCATTTTCGCCCACGTGGACGCGGGCAAGACCACGACCACCGAGCGCATCCTCAAACTGACGGGCAAGATCCACAAGATCGGTGAAGTGCATGACGGTGCTACCACCACCGACTTCATGGATCAGGAACGCGAGCGCGGCATCACCATCCAGTCCGCGGCGACCACCTGTTTCTGGAACGAACACCGGCTGAACATCATCGACACCCCTGGGCACGTTGATTTCACCATCGAGGTCTATCGCTCGCTCAAGGTGCTGGACGGTGGTGTAGGTGTGTTCTGTGGTTCTGGCGGTGTTGAACCCCAGTCCGAAACCAACTGGCGCTATGCCAACGACTCCAAAGTTGCGCGCATCATCTACGTCAACAAACTCGACCGCACCGGCGCCGATTTTTATCGCGTTGTTGATCAGGTACAGAAGATTCTTGGTGCGCGCCCGATCGTGATGGTGCTGCCCATTGGTTTCGAGGACTCCTTCCAGGGTGTTGTTGATCTGCTGACGCGCAAGGCGTGGATCTGGGACGACTCCGGTGACCCGATGAATTACCACATCGAAGACGTGCCCGCCGACATGAAGGACAAGGTCGAAGAGTGGCGGCATACCCTGATCGAAATCGCCGTCGAACAGGACGATGAGGTCATGACCAAGTATCTGGAAGGTGAAGAGCCCGATATCGAGACCCTCAAGCGCTGCATCCGTACCGGCACCATCAAGCTCGATTTCTTCCCGACCTTCTGTGGGTCGTCGTTCAAGAACAAGGGTGTGCAGCTGGTGCTGGACGGCGTGGTGGACTACCTGCCCAACCCGATGGAGGTTAATCCCCAGGCCGAAGTTGACCTCGAAGGCAACGAGACGGGCAATTTTGCCATCGTTGATGCGAGCAAGCCCCTGCGTGCGCTGGCGTTCAAGATCATGGATGACCGTTACGGTGCCTTGACCTTCCTGCGTCTGTATTCGGGCCGCATCGAGAAGGGCGTGACGGTGCTGAACACCTTCACCGGCAAAACCGAACGTATCGGCCGTATCGTTGAAATGCACGCTGACGACAGAAAGGATGTGGATTCCGCCCAGGCCGGTGACATCGTCGCCGTGCTGGGTATGAAAAACGTGCAGACCGGCCACACGCTGGCCGATCCGAAGTTCCCGGCAACTCTGGAACCGATGGTGTTCCCGGCACCGGTGATTTCCATTGCGGTTTCGCCCAAGGACAAGGCCGGCTCCGAAAAGATGGGCATCGCGCTGGGCAAGATGATCGCAGAAGACCCGTCCTTCCATGTCGAAACTGACGAAGAATCGGGCGAGTGCATCCTGAAGGGCATGGGCGAATTACACCTCGACATCAAGGTCGACATTCTGCGCCGCACCCATGGTGTGGAAGTGATCGTCGGCAAGCCGCAGGTGGCTTATCGCGAAACGATCACCCAGCTGGTGGACGATTCTTATACCCACAAAAAGCAGACCGGTGGATCTGGCCAGTACGCCAAGATTGAGTACACCGTTCAGCCGGGCGAAGCGGGCAGTGGTTTTGTATTTGAATCGAAGGTCACCGGCGGTAACGTGCCGCGCGAATACTGGCCGGCGGTTGAAAAGGGTTTTGAAACCAGCATCGTCGAAGGTGTGCTGGCCGGTTATCCGCTGTTGGATTTCAAAGTGACCTTGACCGACGGTGCATTCCACGCGGTTGACTCATCGGCCCTGGCCTTTGAAATCGCAGCCCGTGCGGCCTATCGCCAAACGGTGCCCAAAGCGCAGCCGCAACTGCTCGAACCCATCATGAAGGTCGACGTTTTCACACCCGATGCCCACGTGGGCGATGTGATCGGTGACTTGAATCGTCGTCGCGGCATGATTAAGGCGCAGGAGTCCGGTGGTCTCGGCGTGCGTATCAAGGCCGAAGCGCCGCTGGGCGAAATGTTTGGCTACATCGGTGATCTGCGCACCATGACCTCAGGTCGTGGCCAGTTCTCCATGGAGTTCTCGCACTATTCGCCCTGCCCGCGCAATATCGCTGACGAAGTGGTCAAGGAAGCCAAGGAACGCAAAGCCAACAAGTAGCCGAGCGCCGACCGCACAGAAGACGGGCCGCTTAGCGGCCCGTTTTCACTATCCCCTGTAGGTGCGAATTTATTCGCACATTAGCTGCTGCGCCAAGGATC